>JAPLTZ010000017.1 GCA_026397895.1 Verrucomicrobiota bacterium
AACGGCCTCACGCCGCGCGCGTCGCGCAACGAAAGCCCGCTGCCCGCCGTGATCTTGCCGATGCACGTCAGCTTCGTTTTGGGAAATTGTTTCTTCCACGCGTCCAGCAGCGGCACGGCGTCCTTGGCCGCGACTGTGAACAACAATTCAAAATCCTCGCCGTCCGTGAGCGCGGCCAGCAGCGCGGGCTTGGCGGCATCGCCCGCCTTGCCGGCGAGCTTGGCGGCGCGGCTGGTGGGAATGGCGGTCGTGAGCAGCTCCGCGCCAACCTTGCTGGCGTTGAGAACGTGCTTCAAATCGCCCGCGAGGCCGTCGCTCAGGTCAATCATCGCGTGCGGCGGGAAATGTTCCGCCAGCCAGCGCGCCTCGGCCAGGCGCGGCTCGAATTCCAGATGCCGGCCCGCGAGCGAGCCGCCGAGTTCGCCGGTCACAAAGATGGCGTCGCCCACTTCCGCGCCGGAGCGCAGCACGCATTTGCCGCGCGGCGCGAAGCCGAGCAGCGCGAGGTTCAGCAGGATGACAGGGTTGGTCGTCGTCTCGCCGCCGACGATGGCGACGCCGTGCTGCTGGGCGATTTCGTTCAAGCCGGCGTAGATTTTCTCGACGAACGCGGGATCGAAGTCGCGCGGCAAACCGAGCGTGACCAGCGCGTGCTGCGGCGTGCCGGCCATCGCGGCGATGTCGCTCAACGCGCGGGCGAGCGCCTTGCGGCCGATCTTTTCCGGCGGCGTGGCTTTGTTGAAATGGATGCCCTCCACGACGGCGTCGGTCTTGAACAGGAACAGTTTATCCGCCACGCCGAGGTCGAGCACGGCGCAATCGTCGCCCGCGCCGATCACGACGGATTTGTTCGTGGGCAGCGAGTGCGTCAACTTGGCGATGAGTTCAAACTCGTTCATGGATGCGTTGGCAGTTTACCCGATGCGCTGATGAAAAACATCATGGCAAAGTTCGCCGCGTTGAACACGGCGTGGACGATGATGGGCGCGAGCAGGTTGTCCGTCCATTCGTAGAGCAGCGCCAGCGCCACCGCCAGCGCGACGAGCGGGATGATGATGGTCAGGTTGCCGTGGATGAGCGCAAACAACACCGCCACGCCCCACAACGCCCAGCGCGGGAAACCGCTCTGCTTGATGAGCGGATACAGGATGCCGCGAAAGAACATTTCCTCCACCGGCGGCGCGAGCAGGATGGCCACCACGCCGACAAAAACCTGCTGCCCCAGCGCGTGCGCGCCGCGCAGCAGCCGGATTGCCTCTTGCTCGCGCAGGTCGAAGCCCGCACGCGTCAGCAATTCCGCCGAGAGCCATTGCAGCCCCCACACCAGCGGCACGGCGAGGACGCCCACCACCAGCCCCGCCACGATGGCCGCGCGCCAGTTCGTCCTGAAACCGAACGCCGCCGCCCAATCCGTGTGATGTTCGCGCAGAAAAAAAGCAATCACCACCAACGCCGCGACCTGGAACATGAGCGCGGCGAGGAAGAGGTTGAGCAGCGAATCCTCCACCAGTTTGGCGCCGAACGCGGCGCGCGCGGCGGACGCCAGCAAGCCGCCCACGGCAAAGCAAAGCACCAGCCGCAGCACGAGCTTCAGCGTGGATTCGATTTGCCAGGGTTTTGCCGAGACCATGCGGGAAAGGTAATTCAAACCCGCCGCCGCGCCACGCGAAAAGAATCCATCACGCGATTTCCGGCGAGAGCGGCATTGGCCGGTCGTGGTCGAGAAATTCCTCGCAGACGCGGAAGAAGTCGGCGGTGGTGGCCACGCGGCGGATTTCGTGCAGGAACTTTTCGCCCACGCCTTCGCCGATGAAGTTCAGGAATTTTTTCATGCGCATCACCTGCGAGGATTCTTTCACGCCGGGCGTGATCTGCGTCTCCCACAGCACGCGGATGTAGGCCAGCACGTCGCGGCCGGTGGGCAGCGTCGCCGGTTCGCCGCGCTGCGCCGCGCGGATCTGGTCGAAGAGCCACGGGTTGCGGATGGCGCCGCGCCCGATCATCAGGCCGCGCACGCCGGTCTCGGCGGCGAGGGCGAGGGCCTGCGCGGCGCTGTGGACGTTGCCGTTGGCGAGCACGGGGCATTTCAATTCCCGCGCGGCCTGCGCGATGAGGTCGTAGCGCACGCCGGGCCGATACATCTGCGTGACGGTGCGGGCGTGGACGGTGAGGAGGTCAATGGCGTGCTTCGCGAAAATCGGCAGCAAGGTGTCGAACTCGGCGGGCGAGCTGAAGCCGAGGCGCGTTTTCACGGTGAACGGAATCGTCACCGCGTCGCGCAGCGCGCCGAGGATGGCGTCAATGCGCGCCGGTTCGCGGAGCAGGCCGCCGCCGGCGCATTTGCGGTAGACGATGGGCGCGGGGCAGCCGAGGTTGAGGTCGATGGCGGCGACGGGGAATTGCTGCAACTGCTTCGCGACGCGCACGAGCGAGGGGATGTCGTTGCCGATCATCTGCGCGACGATGGGGCGGCCGGTGGAATTTTCCGTGATGGAATTCAGAATCCACGGCTCGATGTGCGAGACGGCGTGGACGCGGAAATATTCCGTCCAATAAACGTCCGGCCCGCCGTAGCGCGCGAGGACGCGCATGAAGGCGAGGTCGGTCACGTCCTGCATCGGCGCGAGCGCGAGTAGCGGCGCGGAGGCGCGGAGCAGGGCGGAGAATGTGGCGGGCGGAGTCACGCGGGGCGTATTAAGCCACAGCCTGCCGCGCCGGAGCAAGGTGCGAAGGCGGACAGAAAAATTTTCTTCTGCTTTGAACCCGTTTCGCCCACCATGACCGGCAACATGAGCACCACAAAAAAGATTTTCATCGGCACGGACAGCGGCGCGACGACGACCAAGTTTTCCGCCGTGTTTGAAAACGGCGAGGCGGTCAGCACCAAGGTGCTGCAGCGTTCGACCAGCTCCGAGAAGGGCCGCGAGGGCGTCATGGCGGCGTGGATTGGCGGCGTGGGGGAATTTCTCGCAGAGAACGGCCTGCAATGGTCGCAGGTCGCGGGCGTGGGGCTGGCGATTCCCGGGCCGTATGAGCGCTACGGCGTCTGGGGCAAATCGCCGAATCTGCCGGCGAGTTTCTGCGGCTGGGATGTGCGCGCGGATTACGCGGCGGCGCTGACGAAACAGGTCGGGCGCGCCGTGCCGCTGGCCGTGACTTCAGCCACGCGTTCCTCGCAGCTGCCCGACGTGCCGACGGTACGTGAAAGCGGACTGCCCGAACTCAAGGACTTCGAGGCCGTGGGCTGGCTGGGCCTGATGGCGCCCAAGGGGACTCCCGCCGACATCACCAGTCGGCTTAACCGCGAAGTCACGGAGATCCTGAAAAGCGCGCGACTGGGGTTGCGTGGAGGCCTACACGACGATTTCCGGCCTGCCGCATCTGCTGGCGGAAAAGCTGAAGGAATTTCCCGATCATGAGCTGGCCAAATCCACCGCCACGCCAAAGGAAAAAGCGCTTTCGCTCCGCGGCCGCGCGCAAAAAGGCGACAAACTGGCAATGGCGATTTTCGACTTCCAGGCCCGCGTGATGGGCATCCACGTGGCCAACCTCGTCATGGCGCTCGACCCGCAGTTCGTGGTCATCGGCGGCGGCCTGATGGATCACGAGTCCACCACGCCGGAACCTCATCCGCGAGACCGCCGAGCCGTATCTCTGGCCGCAGCAGCGCGGCACGTTGCAGATCGTCTCCGCGCAGCTCGGCGAGATGTCGCAGGCCATCGGCGCGGCGCTGGTGGCGCTGTATCAGAGCCGCGCGTAGGCGCAAAGACGCTTGCCACCCGCGCGGATTTGGAGTCTATTGTCGCCGGAGCAAAACCGCACCCATGAGCGAGACCCAAAAAAATGGCGCGCTGATTTACGTCGTGGACGACGAGCCGATGCTGTTGGAACTCGCCTCCGTCATCCTCAACCCGCTCGGCTATCAGGTGAAGACGTTCCGCGACCCAGACACCGCGCTGCAAGCCTTCCAATCCGCCCAGCCGCTTCCCGCCCTCATCATCACCGACTACGCCATGCACACGATGACCGGCATGGACCTCATCGCGGAATGCAAGCGCCTTCGCCCCGGCCAGAAAATCATCCTCGTCAGCGGCACCGTCGGCGAGGAAGTCTTCAACGATTCCCCCGTCCGGCCCGACCGCTTCCTCGCCAAGCCCTACGAAATCCGCGAACTGACCGAACTCGTCCGCACCGTCCTCGCAGAATGATTTTCCACCCGCCCGCGCCCCGAACATGACGGCCCTGT
>JAPLTZ010000288.1:0-6842 GCA_026397895.1 Verrucomicrobiota bacterium
AAAGCAAAGCCCGCTTTCTGGCTGGAGCGGCTAGCGACGGTGGCGGCGAAAAGCTTGAACTCCGACCTTGCCGCGCTACCGTCTCGCGCATGAATCTCGAAGATCATTTGGGCGATATCCTCCGCAAGGCACGGGCGATGAGCAACGTGCCGGCGGACGCGGCGGCGCAGGCGGCGGGTTTGAGCGAAGCGGAGTTGGCGGCGCTGGAGGAATCGGGAAAATTTTCAAAGCGGCCCAACTTTGCCGCGCTCGCGACCGCGCTCGGCTTGAACGCGGCCAAGCTGGAAGGCATCGCCAACGGCTGGCAGCCGTCGCCAAAGGATTTGAGCGCGTGGCGCGAAATTCGCGTGTTCACCTCGGCTGCCGAAGGAATGAGCGTGAATTGCTATCTCGTCTGGGACGAAGTCCAGCGCGAGGCCGCGTTGTTCGACACCGGTTTGGACGCGCAGCCGATTCTCGATACCATCGCCGCCGAGGGTGTGACGCTGCGGCACGTTTTCATCACGCACTCGCACTGGGATCACGTCGAGGCGCTGCCGAAAATCCGCGAAGCCTTTCCGAAAGTCCGGCTGCACACGAATTCCAAGAACGCGCCCGTGGATCAGCGCAACAAGACGGCGGAAATCATCCACCTCGGCGGCCTGCGCGTGACGCATCGCGAGACGCCCGGCCACGCGGAGGACGGCGTGACCTACCTCGTCGGCAACTGGCAGGAAGACGCGCCGCATGTGGCATTCGTGGGCGACGCGATTTTCGCCGGTTCCATCGGGCGAGGCAACCAGTCGTGGGACCTGGCGCGGCAGAAAGTGCGCGAGCAAATCCTGTCGCTGCCGCCGGAAACCCTGATTTGCCCCGGCCACGGCCCGCTGACGACGGTGGCGGAGGAGCGCGAGCACAACCCGTTCTTCTGATTTTTGCGATTTGACCGAAATGGTGGCGGTTGATAGCTTTTCCACCCCGCTTAACGGGATTTTATGCGACACACCATTTCAATTCTTGTGGAAAACAAGTTCGGCGTGCTCACCCGCGTGGCCGGGCTGTTCAGCGGTCGCGGCTACAACATTGACACGCTCAACGTCGCGCCGACCCAGGACTCCGGGCGTTCCCGCATGACCATCGTCACCCACGGCGACGAGGCCACGCTCGATCAGATCGTCAAACAGCTCAAGAAGCTGGTCAACACCATCGAGGTGCAGGATTTCCGCGAGGGCGAATACGTGGACCGCGAGCTCGCGCTGGTGAAGGTTGCCGTGGACGCCAAGACCCGTGCCGAAGTGATGCAGATCACCGATATTTTCCGCGCCAAAATCGTGGACGTGCAGCCGAAGACATTGACGGTGGAAATCACCGGCAGCGAAAGCAAGGTGGAGAAGTTCCTCGACCTCATGAACACCTTCGGCATCCAGGATTTGACCCGCACTGGCAAAGTCGCCATGCCGCGGAAATAGTTTTTCGTTTTCAACCAACAACCAACAACACAACTGACAAATGCCTGCTAAAGTTTATAACGACAAAGACGCCAACCTCAAAGTGCTGAAAGGCAAAACCCTCGCCGTGCTCGGCTTCGGCTCGCAAGGCCACGCCCACGCGCTGAACCTCAAGGAAAGCGGCTGCAAGGTCATCATCGGCCTCTACGAAGGCAGCAAGTCTATTCCTGTTGCGCAGAGCAAGGGCTTCAAGGTTTATTCCACGGCGGAAGCGGTGCGCCGCGCGGACGTGATTTTCGTCGCCATTCCCGACACCAAGCAGCCGGCAGCCTACGCGAAGGACATCGCGCCCAACTTGACCAAAGGCAAGACGCTGCTGTTCTCGCATGGCTTTGCCATCCATTTCAAGACCGTCGTCCCGCCGAAGAACGTGGACGTGATCCTCGTCGCGCCGAAAGGCCCGGGCCACATCGTCCGCCGCCAGTTCCTCGAAGGCAAGGGCGTGCCCGCGCTTATCGCGGTCTATCAGAACCCCAGCAAGCAGGCCAAGAAAGTCGCGCTCGCCTGGGCCAAGGGCGTGGGTGGCACGCGCGCCGGCGTCATCGAAACCACCTTCAAGGAAGAAACCGAAACGGATTTGTTCGGCGAACAGACCGTTCTCTGCGGCGGCGCGAGCGCGCTGGTGCAGGCTGGGTTTGAAGTGCTGGTCGAAGCCGGTTATCAGCCGGAGATGGCTTACTTCGAGTGCTTGCACGAGCTGAAGCTTATCGTTGACCTGATGAACGAAGCGGGCATCAGCGGCATGCGCTTCTCGATTTCCGAGACGGCCAAGTGGGGCGACGTGAGCGTCGGCCCGAAGATTATTGACGCGAGCGTGAAGAAGCGCATGAAAGTCGCGCTGAAAGACATCCAGACCGGCAAGTTCGCCAAGGGCTGGGTCAACGAATACAAAGGTGGCTACAAGAAATACAACGCGCTGCTCAAGAAAGGCGTGAATCATCCCATCGAAAAAACCGGCGCGCGGTTGCGCGGGTTGATGCCGTGGATGAAAAAGCACTCCACCAAAGGCGCGCAGGCGGCCTATTGATTTGGTTGTTTGAGGCACGCAGGCGGCCTATTGATTTGGTTGTTTGGTTTGGCGACAGCCGCCGGAGAAATCCGGCGGCTGTTTGCTTTTACTCCGTCGTCACGAACGGCGGAATTGGACAATCCAGCGTATCGGCGACCGCCCGCAGCAACTCCGCCTCGCCTTCCTGAATCACTCCGTCCGCGCCGACGACGCGCACGCAGGCTTCGAGCAGGTTCTTCTTGATCTGCGGCGCGGCCTGGTCGAGGCGGTTCAGTGCGGCGTCGATCTGGTTCAGGCCGCAATCCTCAACGGGCAGAAACTCCGTCCCGCCCTCCGGCGCGCGGAGATACGGCGCGCCGGCGGCGAAGGCTTTCAAATTCTGCTCCTCGTCGTCGCTGCCGACGTGGGCGAGCGCGGAGAGCAGCACCGCGCAGTCGGGCAGCAGCGGCTTCAGCGAATAAAACTGCACCACGGCGTGGCGCGTGCCCTCGAATTGCGAGGCGAGATGGCGGTGGATGATTTTCTGCAGCACAAACTCGAACAGCTCCACCTGTCCGTCGCTTTCGACGAGCCACTGCATCGCGCGGAAAAAATCCGTGAATTCATTCGCGCGCAGCCGCCGCAACGCCGGCAGCGCGATGCTCGCCAGCGGCAGCCGCGTCCGCGCCGCGATGGGCGTGACTTCCGGGAACAGCGCGGCGGTCTTCGCGTGGATGGCGGGCGCGGTGAGCGAGGCGAGTTGCTGGAGTTGGGCTGCGCGCTGGCCGTCGTCGTGGCTCAGGAGCAGCGCGTAGATGAGGGCGACGGCGTCGAGCGGTTCGCGCGCGGCGAGCTTGAGATTTTCCGGCAACGCGTTGTGCAACTGCTCGGCATATTTCAGGTGCAACGGCGTGGGCTGGCCGAGATTCGGCAGCACGGTCGTGGCGGTGATGACGGGCGGCTTGCGCCAGGTGACAGATTCGTTGCCGGCGAGCGCGACGCCGGCTTCGCGAAGCAGGCTCGGGACGGGCGAGCGGGAGGCCTTGAGGTCGGCGATGGCGGCGTTCTCGACCAGCTCGATCTGCTCCGGCGCGAGCGCGGGGAATTTGCCGTCCCACGCCGGGGCGATGGCCTTGATGCGTTCCGCGATGGGCGGATGCGTGGCGAAGAGGTTGAGGAACGGCTCGGCGATGCCGTTGCCGAAGAAAAGGTGCGCGACGTCGGCGGCGTGTTCGGATTCGAGGCGCGAGCCGTGGCTGTAGCCCCCGATTTTTTGCAGCGCGCCGGAAAGGCCATCGGGGTTGCGGGTGAACTGCACGGCGGAAGCGTCGGCCAGGAATTCGCGCTGGCGGCTGACGGCGGCTTGGATCAGGCGACCGAAGAAAACGCCGATGCCGCCGATGAGCAGCAGCGCGAGGCCGAGGAGCGGGAGCGGGTTTTTATCGCGGCTGTTGCCGCTGCGGGCGCGGAGGAGAATCCGCCCGATGGTGGCGATGCAGAGGATTCCGAAGATGATGCCTAGCAGCCGGAGGTTGAGGCGCATATCGCCGTTGAGGATGTGGCTGAATTCGTGGCCGATGACGCCCTGCAACTCGTCGCGTTTGAGCGTGGTGATGCAGCCGCGCGTGACGCCGATGGCGGCGTCGCTGGGCGTGTGGCCGGCGGCGAAGGCGTTGATGCCGGGCTCTTCATCGAGGACGTAGACCTGCGGCATGGGCACGCCGGAGGCGATGGCCATTTCCTCGACGACGTTGAGGAGTTTGCGCTCGTTGGGATCGATGGTGTTCGGCGCGACGGGGCGGCCGCCGAGGGATTCGGCCACGCAACCGCCGCCGCCGGAGAGCTGCATGGTTTTGTAGGCGCTGCCGCAGGTGATGATGCCGAGCACGCCGGCGCCGATGCCGAGGAGCAGTTCCGGCCGCCAGACTTGGACGGCGGGCGCGGGGGCATCGTAGTAACCGTGGCGTTGGGTGCGGCTGGCCGCGCCGAAGAGGATGACGAGCACGGCGAGATAAACGGCGGCGACGATGGCGATGACGGCGAGGATGAAGTAGAACACGAGAAGTTTCGTGTTCTTGCGGGCTTGATCCTGGCGTTGGAAGAAGTCCATTGCGTTACGATATGCGCCAAGCCTCTTAAGCGGCGACACTGTTAAAATGACGAATCATGATTGCCGCCCAAATGATTGTGCCGACCAGAAAACCGCCAACTACAGGGAAAATCCATAGCGGTGAAAGCTGCACCTGCGCCAAGTTGGATTGGATGATTGAAACATGAATCCCAATGACAAATCCGAGTGCTAAAGAAGCAAACCATAGGGAATGGCGAAATATGTATGCCAGGGTTTGGGATCGGCGTGCTGGGGCGAACCAATAATTATGGTGTGCGATATGGAATAAACCGTCAGGAAGAAATCGGCTGGCGTAGAGAATCACTGGAACTAGCAGCGGGAAAGCAATGCCTAGCATTGTCATGTGCCACAGGTGAATATCACGGTTCATCCACCCATTAGGTTGTCCGCTGGCATCAAAATGAGTGGCAACTCGTGTCGGCAAATGAGTAAACGCAAAGACCAAGGTGCTGATGAAACATGAGTATAGCACCCCAAGGACAACTGCCGGTGTGCGTAGAGCGTTCATCACATGCAAGGTTGCCGAACAACTGCTGCAACTGTTATGAAAACGAAACCTTCGGCGCGTCCTTCTGCTCGGGCTTGTCCACGACGAAGAGTTCGGCGGCGGCGAAGTTGAACATGTTGGCGACGAGGTTATCGGGGAAGACTTCGCGGGCGGTGTTGTAGACCATGACGGAATCGTTGTAGGCCTGGCGCGCGAAGGAGATTTTGTTTTCCGTGGAGGTCAGTTCCTCGGTGAGCTGCATCATGTTCTGGTTGGCCTTGAGGTCGGGGTATTGCTCGCTGACCATCATGAGGCGGCTCAACGTGCCGGCGAGGCCGCTCTCGGCAGAGATGAGGTTTTTCACGGCGCTGGCGTCGCCGGGATTCGCAGCGGCGGTCTGGGAGGCGGCGTAGGCGATGTTGCGGGCCTTGGTGACGGCTTCGAGGGTTTCACGTTCGTGCTTGATGTAGCCCTTGGCGGTCTCGACGAGGTTGGGGATGAGGTCGTAGCGGCGCTTGAGCTGCACATCAATCTGCGCGTAGGCGTTCTTGAAACGGTTGCGCAGCGTGACGAGGCCGTTGTATTTGCCGACGACGACGAGCGCGACGACGACGGCGAGGCCGATGAGAACGAGGAGGGCGATGAGGATGGGGGTCATAATTTTCCTGTGGTTAAAGTCCGCCTGACAGTTAGGGCAAAGCGGCGGGTCAGGCAATGTTTATTTGCGCCGCCGTCTCACCGGCTTTCGGCGGGGCGCACAAAACCGTGCGCCCGCAACCAATCCACGCAGGCGAATGTCCACGGCAGCCACTTGGCGGGGTCATATTCCCGGCTGCCCAAGCCCAGCCCGTGCGGCCCTTTTTCGGGAACGTGCAGTTCCACGGGCACGCCGGCGTGGTGCAGGGCGGCGGCGAAGTTCAGGCTGTTCTCCACGGGCACGCCCGCGTCGGCGGCGGTGTGCCAGATGAAACAGGGCGGCGTGTTGCTGGTGACCTGCAGTTCGTTGGAAAGCAGGAGGACGAGTTCCGGCGGCGGGTTGGTGCCGAGCAGGTTTTTCTTCGAGCCGCCGTGCGTGCCGGTCTGCATGGTGACGACGGGATAACACAGGATGCCGAGGTCGGGCCGCGAGCTGACGCGCTCGATGGCGTCCGTCGCGTCCGGGTTGCCCGCATCGAAATGCGTGAGCAGCGTGCTCGCCAGATGCCCGCCCGCCGACGAGCCCATGACGCCGACGCGCTTCGGGTCCACGCCCCACTCGCCGGCGCGCGCGCGGACGGTGCGGAGGGCGCGGGCGGCGTCGTTCAACATCGCGGGGTGGCGGTAGCCTTTGGAGCCGAGGCGGTATTTCAAAACAAATCCCGCGATGCCGTGGGCGTTAAGCCAGCGCGCGTAATCCTTGCCCTCGTGCGGCGCGAGCGCACCGTAGCCGCCGCCGGGGCAGATGACGATGGCGGCGGTCGGCGCGGTGGTTTTCTCCGGCAGGAAGACGGTGAGGGTGGGGATGTCGTTGGAGGAATTGCCGAGCGCGCCGGGCGCGCCGTCGGGCCAGAGCGGGAAGGAAAGGTTGGTTTGGGCGTTCATGGAAAGAGCGAGCGTCAACAGGGGCAGCAGCGCCAAGAGTTGTTTTTGCATGGCGGGAAGTTAATCCGCCGGCGCGGGCAGGCAATCCGAAACGCATCGGCCAGGTCATAAAAATTGTTCGCCCGCCGCGCCGCTTTCCCACATACTCGCGGACGATGAAATCAATGA
>JAPLTZ010000288.1:6904-7302 GCA_026397895.1 Verrucomicrobiota bacterium
TTACGGGCGCGGTGAGAGCGTCCAGGACGGCTTCAAAATCACCGTCGAGCTGAGTTCCGTGAACCGCAAGCAGGCGGAAATCGCGGTCACGCTCCCGCGCGAATTGGAAGGTCTCGAAGCCCAGGTCCGCGACGCCATCAATCTTCAGATCGCCCGCGGCCGGCTCACCGCGCGCGTCACGCTCCACGCCAGCGCGGGAAAATCTTCGGCGCGGATGCACCTGAACGCCGCGCTCGCCAAAGCCTACGCCGCCGAACTCGCCAAGCTCGCGAAGCAGCTCAAGCTCGCCGGGCCCGTCACGCTCGACCACATCGTGCGCGCGCCGGGAGTTTTCCAGACGGATGAGGAGATTGCGGAGGCGGAGGATTTCTGGCCCGCCGTCGGCAAGGCACTCAAGC
>JAPLTZ010000187.1:0-1967 GCA_026397895.1 Verrucomicrobiota bacterium
GAAAAGTCCGCTCATGGCCGCGAATCATTTCCCCGGCAGGCCGGCATCCATGGAGGGGATGGCTTGCGTCAGATATTCCACGAGCGAATTGATCTGGTCTTCCGTGAGCGGGCCGCCCTGCGCCTTCTGAAACGCCGGCATCAGCGAACCCGGCTTGCCGCCGGTAATCCAGGCGCGCCAGTGGTCGCGGTTCGTCGGGTGGTTCAGGCTGTGCAAATCCGGCACCATCGAGGCGCGGTGCGCCGCCTCGTGGCAGACGCCGCACACGGCTTTGAAAAGTTCCCCGCCCGTCTTGCCCTCGCCGGGCGTGACGTGGCAACTGACACAACTGCCCTTGAATATCGCCTGCCGGTCGGCCTGCGCGAGCTGCATGTTCGCCGCGCGCTCCGCCTGCGGGTCGGGAATCATGACGCGGAATTGCAGCATCTTGGTGCCGGCGGTGGAGTTCACCGTGATGGTCTTGATGACCGTGCCCGTCTTGCCGGCGAGATTCATGTTGATGTCAATCTTCCCGTCCGCGCCCGGCGCGAGCGTCCACGGCATCGGCGGCAGATGCGCCGTCGTGCAACCGCAACTCGTCACCACGGAATTGATCACCGCCGGCGTTGGCGAGGTGTTGGTCAGGAAAAATGAGCAGGGCGCAACGGCATCGCCGAGCTTCGCCTGATACTCCTTCACGTCGGCGTCCCACGTCAGCACCGGCGGCGCGGGCGGCGGGACATTGGTCACCACCGGCACGATGACCGGCGGCGGATTGGTGGGCGCGGGCGGCACGGGCGGATGCTTCTTGGACAGAAACGCGGCGTCGGCGGAAACCCCGGCAAACCCTGCAACCGCCAGCAGGACGATGGACTGGAAAAATCTCTTGTTCACGCGCGGCAAAGTAAAAGCCCACCGCGCTCTTGGCGAGAAAAAATGCCGCTACACTTTCTGCGCGCTTGAAGTCCTTCGCCTGCTTCGCCGCCGTCCGCGCCTCGGCCAGCGCGGCGATGTCGGCGGGAATCTCCGCCGCCGCCTTCGCGCCGACGCCGAGCACGCCGTCCACCTTGTCCCACGCCGCCAACGCAGCAGCGGCAGCAACGGGCGTCAAAGTATTTTCCGCGAGCGCCTTGTTCGTCTCGCGCACCCAGTCGAAGACCGCCGCCCACGCACCGGAGATGTTCAGGTCGTCGCCCAGCGCGGCGGTGAAGTCTTTCACTAACACGGTAGGGCCGACCTGCTGGTCGGCCTGGACGCGCGGCAGCGCGTTCCTACCAAGTTCGCGCAGCTTTGCGACGCACTCGTCAATCCGTGCCAGCGAAGTCCGTGCGCCGGCGAGGCCGTCCAGCGTGAAATTGAACGTCTCGCGGTAATGCGCCGAGAGCAACAGAAACCGCACCTCGCGCCCGTTGAACCCTTTTGCCAACAAATCCCGCAGCGTGAAATAATTTCCCAGCGACTTGCTCATCTTCTTGCCTTCGACGAGCAGATGCGCGCCATGCAGCCAGTGTTTCACGAACGGCTTGCCGGTCGCGCCTTCGCTTTGGGCGATTTCGTCTTCGTGGTGTGGAAATTTCAAATCTTCGCCGCCGAGGTGCAGGTCGAAGGTTTCGCCGAGCGCCTTGATGCTCATCGCACTGCACTCGAGGTGCCAGCCGGGGCGGCCCGCGCCGAACGGACTCGGCCAGAAAACATCCCCGTCGTCCGGCACGCGGGCCTTCCAGAGCGCGAAGTCAGCGATGGATTCCTTCTCGTATTCATCCGAGGCGACGCGCTCGCCGGCGCGCATCTCGTCGAGATTCAATTTGAGCAACTGCCCGTAGCAGCAGCCGCAGCCGCGATATTTTTCGATGCTGAAATAGACCGAGCCGTCCGCCGCCTGGTAGGCCACGCCGCGCGCGACGAGCTTCTCGATGAGCGCGATGATTTCGGCGATGTGCTCCGTGGCACGCGGTTTCTGGTGCGGCTCGCGGCAGCCGAGGGTTTTC
>JAPLTZ010000187.1:2004-7269 GCA_026397895.1 Verrucomicrobiota bacterium
AAGTCGTCGAGGAACGCAGCCTCAAACTTGCCCGTGAACTCGCGGAGCGTAGTTTTGTTTTCCCGGACGCGCTTGATGATCTTGTCCTCCACGTCGGTGATGTTCATGACGTGCGTCACGTCGTAGCCGGAGAATTCGAGCGTGCGGCGGACAAGGTCGGCGAAGACGAACGTGCGCCAGTTGCCGATGTGCGCGAAGTCGTAGACCGTCGGCCCGCAACAATACATGCCGACTTTTTTGCGTTGCGGGTCGAGCGGGACGAACTCCTGCACGGAGCGCGCGAGGGTGTTGAATAAATTCAGTGCCATGTCAAATCGGGGCGAAGGTTACGGCGCAAGCGGCGAAAGAAAAAGCGGAAACTGGTTGCCGCTCACCGCACATCCACCACGCGGTATTGGCTGCGGCCGCCGCCAAGCTGGAGTTGGAGGAGGTCGCCTTGTTTTTTGCCGCAGAGCTGTTCGCCCAACGGCGATTGCGGGGTGATGATGAGCACCTCCTTTTTGTCATGCGCGATTTCCGTGCCGCCCGCCTTCGGGCCGATGAAGTAAAACATCCGCTCGCCGACGTGCTCCAACTCCACGAACGCGCCGAGGCCGATTGGTTCGGCATCCTTGAAATCGCGGACGGCGAGCTTGCCGAACGCGGCGATGGCGGACTCAATCTCCGCCGCCTGCCGCGACTGGCCGTGGGCGAGGTAGGAGGCTTCGAGGCCGCGCGTGTCGTATTTGCTTTCGGCGCGGCTCTGTTCGTGCGTGGCCTCGGCGCGCGAGGCGAGCGCGGCCTTGAAATAGATTTCCAGCTCGTCCGTCAGGGCGGCGATGATTTTCTTGATGAGGGCGCGTTTGTTCATGTCGAGGCGGGAGACATTAGCGATGCGGAGGGAGAATTCAATTTGCTTTTGCGGCGTTGTTGTGGTGTATTCTGGCTCGCTGTCCGCGCAAACGCTGCGGCGGCGGGAAAGAAAAATACGATTATGCCAACTCTGACCGAAGAAACCGTCCTGACCCGGAAGACGCGTGAACTGTGCGAAGCCCTCGTGGCCCAACCCGAATTTCAAGCCGCCCAGCAGCGCATCGAGGCGTTCATGAGCGACGAGATCGCCCGCGCCCAATACGAGGCCGTCGTGACCAAGGGCCAGGCGTTGCAGGAAAAACAGCAGCGCTCCCTGCCGCTCGACGGCGCGGAGATCGCCGAGTTCGAGAAGCAGCGCGAGGCGCTGATCGCCAACCCCGTCGCCAAGGGTTTCATGGAAGCACAGGAGCAGATGCACGAACTGCAGCACTCCATCCAAAAGCCCATCAACAAGACGCTGGAGTTGGGCCGCGTGCCGACCGCCGAAGACCTGGAGGAAGGTTGCTGCTCGAACCACGGCGGCTGCGGTTGCAGCCACTGATTCAATCTCATCGCGCGAACCGCCCCGGCTGGAAACTGCCGGGGCGGTTTGCTTTTGCGGGCTTGAACCGCCGCCGCGTCGCGTTTAATACTACGCCATGCCCAAACCAAAACGTAAAACCAGCCTGCTGCGCGGCGCACGGGTCTATTTGAGCGGCCCGATGGATTTCGTCGCCTCGCGCACGGCGGAAAAGAAGTTCGGCTGGCGCAACCGCGTGAGCGATTTCCTCCAGACGATGGACGTGACGGTGTTCGACCCGTGGTTCAAGCCCGACGTGCGCGGCCTCCACGAATATGGCCGCGAAGACGTGAAGAGCGGCGACCGCATCAAGGACATCTGGACTTTCGCCGGCGGCCGGAAAGGCGCGCAGGCGCGGTCGTGGTGCGCGCGGCAATTCTGGGAGACGCTGCACATCGACCTGCGGATGGTGGACACGAGCGATTTTTCCATCTCGTATTGCCCCACGAACATCTACAGCGTCGGCACGCCGCACGAGATCATCACCGCCACGTTGCAGCACAAGCCCGTGCTGTTCGTCAGCCCGCCCATCGTTTTCCCCACGCTGCACAAACTGCGGAAACACTTGGCCAAGGACGCCGCCGGCAGCGCGCTGCTTGAACAGTTGGAGCGGGAAATCCCCATCAAAGAAAACCCGCGCGCCATCCCGAGCCTGTGGTATATCCCGCTGGTCGGCGGCGAGAATTTCTTCGACGGCTTCGGCTTCGCGCGCTACCGCAAGCGCTTCGGCTGGCACACGGAGATTCCGCTCGACCAGCACGAGAAGAATTTCCCGCCGCGCCGCCCGCTGCTGCCGTTTCTGGAGAAACTGAACCACCGCCTGCCGAAACGTTGGGACCGGAAGCTCGACCGCTTCGTCGCCGACGACGACTGGCTGCTGTGGGATTTCGCCACGCAGAAGCAGCCTGGCACCCACGTCGAGAGCGTCCGCAAGTAAGCCGCAACTCAGCGCCGCAGAAACTTCGCCACCGCCTCCGTGCGCGTGCGCACCTGGAGTTTTTCGTAGATGCGGCGGACGTAGGTGTGCACCGTCTCGTAGCTGATGCCAAGCTTCTCCGCGATTTCCTTGTAGAGAAAACCCTTCGCCAGACAGTCCAGCACCTCCTGTTCGCGCTGCGAGAGATTCGTCTCCGGCCCGGCGGAAACCCCGGCCCGCTGAAACGACTGCACCACCTTGCGCGCGATGTGCGTCGTCATCGGCGAACCGCCGTGAATGACCTCCTGGATGGCCGCCAGCAACTCCGCGCTCTTCGTGCGCTTCAGCAGATAACCCGACGCGCCCGCCGCCAGCGCGTTAAAAATGTTCTCCGTGTCCTCGTAAACCGTCAGCATCACCACCAGCGTCTGCGGCGTCGTCTGCTTCAACCGCCGCACGCACTCCACGCCGTTGATGCCCGGCAGATTGATGTCCATGAGCACCACCTGCGGCTTGTCCTTCGGGATGGCCGCCAGCGCCGTCTCGGCGTCGGGATACTGCCCCACGCACTCGAAGCCCGCCGCGCGGCCGATCATCCGCGCCAGCGTGCCGCGCAACTGCTCGTTGTCTTCCACGATTGAAACTGTGATGGCCATAAAATCAAGGTAGAAGGCAGAAGGCAGAATGAAGAAATTCAAGTCGCGCCCCACTCAACTCTGTTTCTGCATTCTTCATTCTGCCCTCTCATTTGTTTTTCAGCGGCGCGGTCAGGCGCACCACCGTGCCGCCCGCCGCCGCCGGTTCGATGGTAAAACTTCCGCCGACATCTTCCATGCGCTTCCGCATGTTGCGCAATCCATTTCTGCTCGTCTTTTTCCCCGCGTCACCCGGGCCATGCCCGTCGTCCGCGATTTCCAGCGTCAACGTCGTCGGCGACAATCCCACCCGCACCCACGCCGATGAAGCCTGCGCGTGCTTGACGACGTTCGTGACCGCCTCCTTCGCCGCGAGGAACAGATTGTGCCGCACCTCCGGCGAAATCTCCGCCGCCGGCAACTGCTCCGGCACTTCCAGCCGGTAGTGCAAGCCGGCCACGCCAAAATAATCCTGCGCGTATTTGCAGACGTAGTTGATCAGCCCCTCCACCGTGTCGTTCGCCGGGTTCACCGTCCACACGATCTCGTCCAGCGCGTGCGTCGTGTCGCGCGCCGTCTGCTGAATCTGCCGGCCGTGCGCCGCCACCTCCGCCGGCAAATCCTTGTCGCTCTCCACGAACTCGCCGAGCAACGACATCTGCGTGAGACTCGCGCCGAGCTGGTCGTGAATGTCCCGCGCGATGCGGGCGCGATCCTTTTCCAACGCCTCCTGCTGCCGCAGCTTCTCCAGTTGCCGCTGCAACCGCTGCGTCGAAAGATAATGCACCACCGCGATGACCAGCCCCAGCAACACGACCGCGCTCAAGGCCATGAACCACCACGTCCGCCAGAACGGCGGCAACACCACCACCGCCAGCGTGCGGCCGGTGCTGTTCCAAACCCCGTCCTCGTTCGCAGCGATGACGCGGAAGCGGTAATGCCCCGGCGGCAGCTTGCTGTAAGCGACCGAGCGCGCGTCGCCGCCGACCCCGCTCCAGTTTTTCTCGTGGCCTTCCAGCCGGTATTTGAATCGCGCCCGCTCGCGCGCCGTGAGGTTCAGGCTCGTGAACTGGATTTCCAGCCGCTCCTTGCCCGGCGGAATCACCACCGTCGCCGGCGACTGCGCCCGCAAGCCCGTCGCGCCGGGCGAGCGGCCCTCCACCGTCACCGCCTCGATGACCACCGGCGGCGGATTCGGATTCTGCTGCAACCGCGCCGGGTCGGTGGCGACCAACCCCTTGATTGTCGGAAACCACAGCCGCCCGTCGCGCGTGCGGCAGGCCGTCGGCTGCGAACCCTGCGTGCACTCGCTCGTTGGCAAACCGTCTGAACGGCCGAAGACGCGGCAGGAAATCAAATTTGTCGAGCCGGAAACAAATTCATTCAACGCCCGCTTCGCCACGCGCATCAGGCCGGAGTAGGAGCCGATCCACAGATTCCCCTGCCCGTCTTCGAGCAGGTAGCCGATGCTGTTGCTCACCAGCCCGGCGTCCGTCGTGAAGCGCGTCCAGCGCCCGCCGCGCAACCGCGCCAAGCCGTTGCCCTCCGTGCCCACCCACAAGTCGCCCGCCGCGTCCGCGTAGAGCGAGGAAATCACCTCGCCGGTCAGACCGCCCGCCGTGCGATGGCGCGGACGTCGTCCGCCGCGAGGCCGTCGCGCGTCGTGAAAATTTTCCAGGCGTTGCCCTCGCGGCAGGCCAGCCCGCCCTGCGTGCCCACCCACAACCGCCCGGCGCGATCCTGCTGGATGGCGGTTATCTCCGGATTCAACGCTTCCGTGCCCGGCGCGCGGCGGAGGGAATTTTCCGCCAACTGGAACAGGCCGCCGAACGTCCCGACCCAAAGCTGCTGCTCCCGGTCGAGGAAGACCGAGCGCACATACAGGTTCAGCAAACCCTCCTTCAACCCGAACGTCCGCCGCTCGCCGTCCTTCAGGAAATTCAGCCCGCCGCTGTTGATGCCCACCCACAGCCCGCCCGCCGCGCCCTCGCAGACCGATTGCACCGTCGCGTCCCGCACCGCCTCGACCACGTCGAAGACCTGCCGCCGCACACGGTTCAGCCCGCCGCCGTCCGTGCCGACCCCGAGGTTGCCCTCGCGATCCACGGCGAGCGACAGGATGTAGCTGCTCGACAACCCCTGCTCCTTCGTCAGGTGCGCCGCCTTGCCCGCCGCGTCGAACAGGAACACGCCGTTGCCGAGCGTGCCGACGATGAGGTTGCCCGCGCGGTCTTCGCACGCTGCCGTGACCTGCGCCGCCGCCCACGGATAAAATCCGAAATCGCGCTCCAGCCGGTTCGTCG
>JAPLTZ010000345.1:0-4200 GCA_026397895.1 Verrucomicrobiota bacterium
CCCAACAGCCCCCTCGAGGGGGCTGTTGGGATGCATCTCAAACCTGATTTGCCATGTGATACTCAAATAACCATGAGCAAACAGACAACAACATCCCACAAAGAGCATCAGTGCGTTAACCGTTTGACTCGTTCAGGTCATGGTCGATGGAAAAAACATCGAACTAAATACCTTTACGATGGTTGGAACTTGATTGCCGAATACAGCGCCACTATGCCAATAGCCGAATACATACACGGCCCCAACGTGGATGAAATGCTAGCAATGGCCACAGCGGGCGGAATGATTTACTATAGCGGTGACGCTTTGAATAGCACTGCGGCATTGACCGATGACACCGGCATGGTGATAGAGCGCTACCGCTATACAGCGTTTGGCCAGCCGACCATCCTCGATCCTCAATCCTCCATCCTCGCGTCTTCAGCCTGCGGAAACCGCTTCGCCTTTCATGGCCGCGAATGGTTTGTAGAACTCAACCTGACGGATCACCGCAACCGCTACTACTCGCCGGAATTACAAAGGTGGCTAAACAGAGATTCTCTAGGAGAGGAAGGAGGTGTGAATCTGTATCTATTTGTTGAAAATCTCCCTGTGAACGAATATGACCCCTTTGGGTTGTGTCCTCCAGGCTACTCTAGTAAAGGAACAACATGGGTAGATGAATGGATGACTGCGAAGACTCAAGAGCAAATATCGACTATGACTCGCACGGAGCGCAAGGACGTAACTGATCCAGAAACGGGAAAATTGCGAGCACAATGCACAGACTACACGAAAACAATCTCAGTCAAAACCCCAATTGAAGTTCAAGTCCAAGTTGAGTATGAGAAATGCTCGAACGGTCGGGATACGGTGAATGCCCCCACGGGTAGGAGACAATTGTCTCAACCTGTAAAGATCCGGAAAGGAGCACCAGTTAGAACAACTAGTCCAGAAGAAGCTGGCTCCCCATACTGGTGTGACGAATGCAAGCTGGCCTAATTCTCTATCAACAAGAGTTATTTGAATATGAAATGGCAACACTTAATTCAATTAAATCTGGCTGTGCTACTATTCTTGCTTGCAAGTGGTTGTTCGGCTTACACGAGAAAGAAAGGCAGATTAGACGAGAGTGGATATGTGGGGCTTAGACTTAAGACAGAAGGCGCGTATGTTAGAATCATCGGTGTCACTGTTGGAAGTCCGGGCGATAAAATTGGAGGTTTGCAACCGGGCATGATAATTCTTGGCATTGCTGAAAATAGAACACAAAAATCGCTTCCATCCGAGGCCGAAGCATAGATGAGGTCTCAAGGCTTGTTTCTGGGGCTCCCGGCAGCACTATCGTATTCGAAGTGTCCACATTGGGTTTCAATGGCGTGCCGGAGATTAATCTTGTTCAAGTGACTCGGGGCGCAACGGGAGGGCTTGACTGGAGAACTGAACCCTTTATCTCAAGATACATCAAGAGCGTCACCTATGATACTAACCTAGTATATCAACTGTTCGGTGGAGTCGAATCATTCGATAAATGTTGTGATCGCGAAGACGTAAAATAAATGGGTCTGAAAAGTAAAACCAACTCTGTAAGTCCAATGCTTGGACAAGAGTTCAAAAAACTTTTGACAGGGTTGAATCTAGGAGGCAGTCCGCAGTAATGACACGAAATGAAACTTCGTCGCGTTTGTAACGTGGTAATGGCAACGCTGGCGCTCGTGGCCTCGGTGCGCGCAGCGGAGATTTCCATCATCCCGGTCAGCGCGGATTCGCTGGCCATCGTGGATGCGGGCGGGTCGTTATTCAAAATCAACGTCACGGCGTGGGGCGCGAATTGGGGTTGGATCGGCTGGAGCGAGCCGGCAAAAGTCACGCCGCAACCGGGTCACAAAATCCTCACCACCAAACTCAAGTCCGGCGCGACGCTGGCGCTCGACCTCGCGGCGCGTATGGAATCGCCGACACGTCTCGTCATCGAAACGGAGCTGCGCACCGATAAAGATGCCGACCTGACGCTGGCGTGTCTCTCGCTCTCGCCGGTGAAGCAGCGGTTTACCGGTGGGCGGCTGGTGGTGACGAAGGTAGATGGTGGGCGTGTGGAAATTCCTTTTCCCATCGGCAAAAACAATCCCGGCGCGGCGGTCGCGACGCTGGCCTTCACGCCGGCGGGCGGTGCGCCGGTCACGTTCCAACTTACGCCCGCCGCCACGGTGGAGGCGGACGGCGAAGCGCGGCTGGTGCTGGCGAAGGACAAGCTCGCGGCGGGCGAAGTGCGGAAGCAGCGCGTCAACGTTGAGTTGCCGGGCGAGGCGGTTTATTATCCTACGGTGGCGAGCGTGCCGAGCGACGAGCCGGGCATTGCGAATTGGTATCCGTTCCAGCCGAACGTCGCGGGGCAGGGCGCGGATGAACTTTCATTGGCGTCGTGGCTGGATGCGCCCGCCGGCAAGCTGGGTCGCATCACGAGCCGTGGCGACCAGCTCATCTACGGCGGCAAACCGATAAAATTCTGGGGACTGAACGACACTTACGATTCCGGTTGCGCGCCGACGAAGGGAATGGCGGACAAGCGCGCGGCGTTTTACGCGCGGCACGGCATCAACGCGGTTCGCCTCCACAAATATGCCTGCGGCACGGGTTGGGAGGGGATTCAGTCGTCGAACAGTTGCGCCGTGCTCGATGCCGCCGCGCTCGACCGCATGGATTACTTTGTCGCCAAGCTGAAGGAGCGCGGGATTTTTGTGAAGCTCTCGCCGGTGTTCATGATGAAGCTCGGTTCAGGCGACCGCACCGCCGTGCCTTACATGAACGAGTTCGAGGCCAACCCGCCGCCGTCGCCGCTGCCGAAGGATTACCGCGTCAACACGAAGAGCGGCTCGATCTACCTCGGGCGCGAACTTCAGGATTTGCTCATCAAGCAGACGAGCACGCTGCTTGCGCACCGCAATCCCTACACGAAGCTCACCTACGCCGAAGACCCGGCGGTGGCGATCGTGGAGTTGTTCAACGAGGATTCCGCGCTGTTCTACGGCACGATGGAGACGCTGAAAAAAGTTCCCACGCTCCGCGCTCGCGCCGCACAGCGGTTCACGCGCTGGCTCAAGGAGCGTTACAAAACGGAAGCGGCGTTCCGCGCGGCGTGGGGCGACAAGGCGTTGAACGCGATTCCCGGCTTCACCGGCGAAAGCTGGGGCGACGAAACCATCGTGCCGGCGGGCAACGGCTGGTTCTTCGACCCGGCGCAGCTCGCGGGGCAGATGTCGCCGCAGAAGCAGCGCCTGTTCGACACGATGCGCTTCCTCTACGAGCTGCAAAACGAATTCTACGACCGCTACGCTGCTGCCATTCGCGCCGCTGGCTATCAGGGCGAACTTATTTCCGCGAACTGGTATTGCGGCAGCGTGCTGGGCGAGATGTGGAATCTGCATTCCGACGCGCGCTTCGGGCTGGTGGACCGGCATAACTATTTCACCGGCCTGGGCAACTCTATGCTGCCGCGCCCGGGCAGCGGCATCTTGAGTTCCGGGTTTTATCAGGTGGCGAACCGGCCGTTCATGCTCTCCGAGTGGATACACGAATTTCCGAACGAGTTCGGCGCGGAAGGAGTGGCGATCATCAGCACCTACGGCATGGGCCTGCAAGGTTGGGATGTGTCATTCATGTTCCAAAACGATGACAATGGCGGCTACCGCGAAAATCTCGGCGCGCCATTCGCCGTGACCGCGCCGCAGATTCTGGGTATGTTTCCCGCCGTGTCACGGCAGGTCTTGCGCGGTGATGTAAAAACTTCCGCGTTGACGGTGACGCGCCACGTTCATGTGCCGTCGCTGGAGCGCGGCGAAATCGGATTCGACAACCGCACTACCGCGCAGGGCGACATAAAAACCACCGACAGCACGCAAGTGCCCGCCGAGGCGCTCGCCGTCGCGAAGGTAGTAGTGGAGTTCGCGGATAAACCGCAGCCGACGCCGACGTTTGACGTACAGAAGTTCCGCGCGGGCGAGGCGTTCGATTCGTCCACCGGCCAGTTGCGTTGGAAGCCGTCGTCGAGTCAGTGCGGCGGTTGGTTCAGCATCAACACGCCCGCCACCGCTGCGGTTGTTGGATTCGCGGCGGGCGAGCGCGTTGATCTGGACGCGGCAATCATCGAGCCCGTCACGCCGTTCGCGGTGGTTTACCTGACAGCGCGCGAGGCCGAAGCCACGCTCGCCGACACGAAGGCGG
>JAPLTZ010000345.1:4205-9046 GCA_026397895.1 Verrucomicrobiota bacterium
TCACGCTCATGGCGCGGGCGCGGAACACGGGCCAGAAATTTTTCTTCAATTTGTTTTATCTCGCCAAAGGCACGCCGCCGATTCTGCTCGAACCCGTCCGCGCCACAATCACCTTCAAGCGTCCGGGCAAACCTATCTTTCACATCCTCGACCACGCTGGTCGCCGCACTGGTCGCACCGTGCCGATGGAAAACGGCCTTGTGCAACTCGACAGCGGTCGCGACCGCACACCGTATTATCTCGTGACATGGTGACGCGTTGCTGGCGGGGAAATACCTAGGTATCAGTGAAGCGTAAGCCAAAAGATACGTTGCCGGTTATCCGGTGTCGCACTAAATGTAAAAGCAATAGATGAATCAGACCATATCAACTGCCCGGCGGGCTCGGCCAGCGTCCGGCTTCACACTCATTGAATTATTGGTGGTGATCGCCATCATCGCCATTCTGGCCGGACTGCTTCTGCCCGCACTTGCCAGAGCCAAGGAACAGGCTAAGCGGGTTGCCAGCAAGAACAACGTTCGTCAGTTGACCTTGTGCACCATCATGATCGCTGATGACAACGAGGGGGCATATTTGAACGACGGAGTCGATGTGCCGTACATCATAGGCGAGCCGCTGAAGAGTGTGATGGTGACGAACTATCACATTCCAAGAGCGACGTTTTATTGTCCCTCAAATCCGGATTGGAATAGCGATGGCAACTGGATGATGCATTACATGAGCGGGATTAGTGATGATGCGGCGATTGGGTATTCGTATTATCCCGGTTTTTCCAGATACTGCACCCCCACTGCGGCGGATGCGAATATCTATTATCCCAGCGGTAAAGCACCGGACGGCAGCCTCATGGTGAATCATGCGCCAGTATTTGCCATGAAGACCACGGACCGCCCTTACTACAATCTGATTTGGACGGATGTGACCCGAAAATATGACGGGGGTATTGCCCCAAATTTCTGGAGAAAGAATACCGCAGCAGGCGTCGTCCGTGGGGCTAATCACTTTGACCAGAAAACGGATCAGCCTGAAGGGTCCAACGAAGGGTATACTGACGGTCATGTTGAATGGGTAAAATTTACAAAATTTTCCCAAGCGGCACGCTGGCAGGTAAACTCTTCCGTCTTGAATTATTTCTACGGCAATCAGCCGTAATCGCCGAAATTCGCGGACGCGTCACTCTCAGTTTAACCTACATTGTATGCCTAATCGGATTCCGTGCTTCATTACATCCAGCCTGCTCCACCTGGTGTTGGCAACAAATTTGCCGTTTGCTTGTCACGCAATTTCCAACGGCGATTTTGAAGCCGAGCCCTTTTTGACCGGGTGGATTTCTGCCGGTGATATCAAGCCCTTCGCTGGTTTTGCTCCCGGTTCGGTCCGCGCCGTCCGGTTGGCCACCCCCGGAGTTACTCGGCTTGGCCAGAACATCACCCTTTCGGCCGACTGGCAGTTAGATTTTTATTTTGCCATCACTGACACCACCAATCGGGCCTTCTCCCTCTACGTCAATGCTGGTGGCGATGCTGCCGATGCCAGCGCGGCGGCGGCGAATCTGCGCTATCAATCCGGCCAGTTCCAAGCCTATACCAACGGCTCTTGGGGCGGCGACCTTGGCCTTGGCAATCTCTTCCCTTCCTTGGACGCTAACGGTGACGGCGATTTTAACGACCCGGGCGACGAAAAAAACATCTACCACTTCTGTTTTACCGCCCGCGACTGGGGCACTCCCACCGCCCGCTATGACCTAGCGCGGTCTGAGGCGAACGCGACAAACCTTACTCGCTTTGCCACAAACCTCACCCGCTGGCACAACACCTCCGGCGGTGTCAGCACCAGTTCGTTGGCAGATAAAAACCTGTCCACAGTCAGCATCAGCGGTATTCGTCCTCACCTCGCCCTCTTCAGCAATTACGGCGAAATCGGCATGGGTGCGCTCGTTCCTTGGGCGGATCGGCTCTGGATTGTCACCTATCCGCCGCACAATGCGAACGGCAGTTCCGACAAACTCTGGACTGTGGATTCCAACTTCACCCTCACCGCCCGCTCTGAAAGCGTTGGCGGCACCCACGCCAACCGCCTCATCCACCGCGAATCCCAACAACTCATCATTGGCCCCTACTTCATCAGTACCAATGGCATTGTGCGCGTCATTTCGCCCGCTGCGATGCCCGGTCGCCTCACCGCCAGCGCCCGCCACCTGACTGATCCTAAAAACCGCGTCTATTTTTTCACGCTGGAAAACGGCCTCTACGACGTGGACGTGAATACGCTTGCCGTGAATCCTATTTACAGTGACGGCAATAAGCCCGACCCCGCCCATCCCGTCGGTCCGCACCCCGGTCGACATGGTAAAGGCGGTTATACCGGTCAGGGCCGTATCTTCTACTCCAACAACGGCGGTACAGGCGTCCTCACCGAACACACCGGCACGAACTGGGCCGAACCGTGGAATGTTGTTGAATTGAAAAACTTCACCGAAATCACAAGCCCCGGCGGGATTTGCGGTGCGACCACCGAGAAAGACCCCATCTGGTCGCTCGGCTGGGATACGCGTTCGGTCATCCTCAAACTGCTTGACGGTTGCATGTGGAGCACATTTCGATTGCCGAAGGCCAGCTACACTCACGATTCCGCCACCGGCTGGTATACCGAATGGCCGCGCATTCGGGAAATCGTTGACGGCAGAATGCTGATGCATATGCACGGCATGTTCTACGATTTTCCAAAAACTTTTTCCGCCGCGAATACAGCGGGGATTCAGCCCCTTTGCACCCATCTTAAAATGCCCGTGGACTATTGCTGGTGGAATGGGCAAATCGCGATGGGCTGCGACGTCTCGTCCTCCATCAACAACAAGTGGGCTGGCCAATCGCACTCTGCACCGTGGTTCGGGCAGTTCAGTGATTTTAAAAAATGGGGCGCGCCCGCCGGCTTCGGTGGCCCATTGAACAACGACGACCTGGCCGCGAACACGCCAAGCGATCCGTTTCTGGTGACCGGTTTCAAACAACGCGTGCTCCACCTCAAGCACTCCGGCGCGCAGCCCGTGAACTTCACCCTGCAATGCGATGCCTCTGGAACAGGCGCGTGGGTGAATTTCACCAACGTCACCGTCCCGTCCCACGGTTATGCATGGCAGCTATTGCCTGCTGATTTTAACGCAGTCTGGGTGCGTATCGTTGCTGACCGCGCCGCTACCGGCGTCACCGCGTATTTTCATCTTGCCAATCCGCCCGTTGCCCCCGCGCCGGAATTGTTCGCTGGCCTTGCCGATGCAGCGCAATCCGCAGCGGTGAGTGAGGGCATCATTCGCCCGCGCAGCGGGAACGCGCGCACGCTGCAATTCGCCGCCACCCTCGTCGGTGCGGACGGCGTACCCACAAACGCCTATTACGAAATTGATGAGGCACTGCAGCTTCACTGCGCCACCAACACCGGGGCCGAGGAGATGCTGCGCACTCGATTTTCGCTCACCGACTCCGATTTTTCTGTGGATTCGGCTTCAGTGATTTACACCGAAGGAACGGACCGTTTCCGCCTGCCAAAAAACAACCACGCTTTTGACACCGCTTTTGCCTCCGGTTGGCCGCGCGGCAAGCGCGAAGTGGTCACAGAACGCGCATTATTCAATGCGCACGGGACATTCTACGAACTGCCGTATGAAGGGTCAGGAGGTTTCCGCCATGTTCGCCCCGTTGCCACGCACAACAAGCGGATTACTGATTTTGCGTCATGGCGTGGCATGCTCGCCCTCGCAGGCGTGGCGGCTGGCATGCCGGCTGACGGCCACATTTTCCGATCCACCGATGGCCAGGCCGCCTTGTGGTTTGGCGACGTGGACGATCTTTGGCGCATGGGTGCGCCGGCAGGTGTCGGTGGGCCTTGGAACAACACTACCGTCGTTGCTGACGTGCCAAGCGATCCGTATCTGATGTTGGGTTACGAACGGAAAGAACTGGAGTTGTCCCACACCGCTGCTCAATCCGTCACATTCATAATCGAAGTGGACTTCACCGCTGATAATGCTTGGTGCGAATACACCCGCATCATCGTGCCACCCGGTCAGACGGTGAAGCATCTTTTCCCCGCCGGCTACAATGCCCACTGGGTGCGTCTGAAATCGGACGCCGCCACTACCGCCACAGCCACCTTCACCTACGGCTCTGCGGGGTCTTCCAAATAAATTGGCGCAGCGGCCCGACCGGATTCAGGCGGCGACAAATCCGACGCCCGAATGCTCCACGACTTCCAGAACCTCAAATCAGCCCGGCGTTCCTCCGCGTTCTCCGCGTCTCCGAGTCAATATCCTCCGGTTTTGGTGACGACCTGGGTAATACCCAAGTATCAATAAACGGTAAGCCTCAAAAACCCATCAGCCCGCACCCGCTCTTCGCGTTCCTAATTTTGGCGGCAGACGGTGGGTTGAAATAGTATAGAAAAAACATGACCCGCGTCCATTCGCCAATCGGTGTTCCGGTGCTAATGTCGCCCATTATGACACCTGACCTGCCGTGCCACCGGTGATTTTTCGCCCCTCAAAAACAAACCAACTACCGCATCGCTTATGAAAATGAAAACCGTCTCCCTCCTCACCCGCTGGTTGACCAGGCTCGCCCTCGTCGCTCTGCTGGTCGGCCTCACCACCAGCGCCCGTGCTGCTGCCAAAACATGGATTGGCAGCACCGATGTCAATTGGAATACCGGAGGTAACTGGAACCTGGGTACTGTTCCGGCGAACAGCGACTCCGCCACGTTCAATGCCGCCGGCACTGCCGGAACAGCGTTGAATAACAATATCCCCGGGCCTGTAGCCAATCCGATTGGCAACAATTACAATGGCA
>JAPLTZ010000242.1 GCA_026397895.1 Verrucomicrobiota bacterium
GCTCGCCGTGAACGCGCCGACGCGACGGAAGTTTTGGCCGTCGCTGGAAACCTCCATCGCAATCGGAAAATCCTCCTCCCACTTGTGCGGGCTGGCGTTGCGGCACACGAGCGACCGCACCGTGCGCGGCGTGGGGAAAACGAATTCAACCGTGTTGCCGTTCGTCGCCGTCGGGAACAGGGCCTTGGTCTCCGGTTTGCCGTCCACGAGTTTGGCGAGTTCCGCCGTTGCGACCGAGCCACGCAACGTCGTGTCCGTCCCCTGCCCCGTCAGCACCCTGCCCTGCGGCACGGGAAACGCGACGACCGCGATGTCGCGGTAGAAATTCTCCTTCGTCTCCGGCTGTGCGAGCGCGAGGTCAATGGCCGCCGGCCCTTCGACTTCTTTCACCGTCCAGGTGAGTTCTTTCATGGAAGTCTCCGGCGTGATCCACGGCCCGCCGCTCTGCGAAAAGCCGTCGCAGTTGTGGATGCCGAACTGCAAGCCGAGCCGCTTCGCCTCGTTCAGCGTGTGATCCATCAGCGCGAGCCATTGCGGCTGCATGAAGCGCACCGGCCCGTCAGGAAAGCCGACGGCGCTGTTGAACAGATACGTCCCGCCGAGGCCCGCGCGCTTCATCGCTTCGAGGTCGCCGGTGATGCCGTTGCTGGTGATGTTGCCGTCCAGCCAGTGCCACCACGCCAGCGGCTTGGCGGAGTCGGGCGAATGGGCAAAGTTTTTTTCCAAATCGCCGGCGGTCGCGGCGCACAGGCCCAAACCGGCAAGCCACACCATCATCAGTGTTCGTTTCATGGGATGATTTCTGTTTGGGTCACTTTGGTGACGGACGTTCTGCCGCCTGAATGGTCACCGGGCCGAGTAAACCGGATTCAACCAGCGCATCGTCCTTCTTCCACAGCCGCCAACTCGTGAAGGTGTAGCGGCCGGTCGGGCTCGGCTTGCCTTCCTGCAACCACTGCGGCCATTCCTCCAGCGTGCCCTTGGCCGTGCGCTTGGAATCCTCCGGCAACTGCTCGTCGCCGATCTGGCGGTTCACCCAAAGATTCACGACCTGCAACTCCAGCGTGTTGTCCCCTGCCCTGACCGCGTCGGTGATGTCCACACGAAACGGCGGTTTCCAAACGATGCCGAGGTCTTTGCCGTTCAACTTCACTTCCGCCATCACCGCGACTTGGCCGAAGTCGAGGAACAGTTTTTGATTTTGAGTTTTAAGTGTTGAGTTGGAAAACGCGAACGTCTTCCGGTAAATCGCCGTGCCAGAATAGTAGCGGATGCCGGCCTCGCTGCGTTTGCTCCAGTCTTCCAGTTTGTCAAACGTCACCGGCGTGGCCGGGCCGCCCCATTTCGGGTCGAAGCTCACTTCCCACACGCCGGAAATCTCCTGCACCGGCGCAAACTCCAGCCAGTTTTTCATTTCAGCTTTCTGCTTTCCGCTTTCCGCTTTTTCCCGGAACACGACGAACACCGACCCACTCGGCTCCAGCCGCAGGCGCAGGCTCGTGCGGTCGTTCTTCGATTCAAACGCCAAAGCCGGGCCGGTCTTGCCGGTGTCGGGATACCAAAGTTCCGGCTGCTTGCCGGCCACGCGGAAGGTGCAGAGCGCCTCGACGTCGCGCGGTTCGGGATTGGCGACGAAATAGATTTCTGCGGCGGGGAGTTTCTTGTGGATGTAGCGCAGCTTCGGCTCGGCCTGAAAATCCGGCGGCACGCCCAACTGCGCCAGCGCACGGCCGGGGATGGTGATGTCGGGAATCGCATCCACCGTTTCGCCCGGGCCTTCCTCAATCTCGCCCCACGGCGTCATGCCCCACGCGCCGAACACCCGCGAGGTCGTCCAGTCCGCTGCTGATTGCGGGTTGGTTTTCCAGTCGTCCGCAACCGTTTTAGCAACCTGCCACGCGGCGTCCGTGGCGAGCCGCAGCTTGCGGCCGTCCTGAAAATCCACCTTCACCGCGCCGATGAGTCCCGCCGGATTCGGAAAATCGGCGGTGTTCTCGGCGGTCACCGCAATGACGTTCGCGCCGGGCTGGAGCGCGGCGGCGATGTTCAGGTTGTAGGCGCGATCCGTCTTGTTGCCGGAGCCGATGCGTTTGCCGTTGACCCAAGCCTCGAACGTGTTGTCGGCGGTCAGCACCAGCCGCGCAGACTTGACCGCGCCGTCCACGGTGATGGTTTTGCGGAAGTAGCGGATGCCCGGCGGCGTGCTGTTGAGCGGCTTCCCATCGTTCGACCAGATCCACTTCGCCCCGGCCAGCGGGTTGCCCAAATCATAATCCACGTCCGGCGGCGGCAGCAATTCGCGCCCCCAGATCACGCGTCCCTTGCCGACGGTGCGCGTGGTGAGTCCGACGGGCGCTTCGCCGTCGCCCCACAATTCGCGCGCGAGCGCCTGCACTTCCGCGTCGCACTTCGGATAACCGCCCAGGCCCGGCGCTTTCAGCGGCGGCACGCCCATGACCGTCGCGCCGGCCTGGACGAGATCGCGGATTTTGCGGAGGAGTTGCGGCGTCATCGCGCGCACCTGCGGCAACACCAGCATTCGGTAGCTCATGCCGTCGGGCAGCACGATGCGTCCGTCCTGCACCGCCATGCGCGTGAGCACAACCTCCGGCGGGCAGCCGTCGAAATTGTAGCCGGAGCGGTCGTCGTGGTTTTTCAGCGGCGACTTGAACGACTGCGGCGCGGCTTCCGGCGTGAGGAAGCAAAGGTCGGCCACGAACAGGCCCTGTTGCAGCAGATACTGGCAGCGCGCGAGATACTCATGCCACGCCTTCGACTGCTCCCACCATGTCTGCGTGCGTTCGTAGTGCAGCCCCCACGGCCCCATGCTCACGCCCGGCGCGCGGTCGGGATTTGTCCACGGTTGCAGCGCGTAGCGGTGAAAGACGAAGCGGTTGATGCCCTCGCAGAACGCCCAATCGCCGAGCGCCTTGATTGTCGCGGGATGGCCGAGCCATTTCTCGGTGCTGAACGCGGTGAACGCTTCCGCGCCGAGAATCGGCCGGCCATAAACGTGCGCCGCCGACGCCATGTCGGGGCAACTGAAATGATACATCATCTTTTCGACGCCCTTGATGCCCCACGACCAGAATTCCGCCATCGGTTCATCCGCGCGCCCGGCGAAGGACAGGTCGTCGAACGGGCCGTTGCCGTAGGCCTCGATGGAAAGCCGCAGCCCGTTCTGGTGCGCGAGCGTGCGGAAGTATCCGGCGTAATTTTCGTTGAGCAGGTCGCTCACGGTCATCCGCACGTCCCACAGAAAACGCTCGGAGACTTCCGGGCTGTCCACGATTCGCCCCGTCATCACCGGCAGCAGCGGCAACGGGTCGTAGCCCCGCAGCCGGCGGAATTCCTCTCGGAATTTCGGCGTCCAGTTCTGCGTGCCCGTCTCCCAACTGTCAATGTGCGTCGTCATGAGCGCCTTGCCGACCACGGGCTGGTTGTCCGCGACCAGCTTCTGCATCAGCGCGTCGAAATGCGCCTTGGTCGCCGCCTTGCTCAACTTGTCGGTTTCGAGGCCGCGCCCGCCGCTCGGCGCGGGATGGTTGTCCTTGCCGGTGGTCGTGTGGCCGAGCCGCAGAATCGTCCACCTGCCGGGCGGCACTTCCCAAGCCAGCCGCCCGCCCTCGCTCAATTTGGTCGTCAGTTCCACAATCTTCTCGCGGGCGACCAGCGCCGCCGGCGGCAGCGCGGGGAAAGTCGTGCGCAGCGGAATTTCCTCCCGGATGGCGACCGATTTGCC
>JAPLTZ010000074.1 GCA_026397895.1 Verrucomicrobiota bacterium
GACGTGGTGAAACTTTCCCAGGCCGAACTCGAAGCGCGCGTCATTCCGTTCTTGAAACTCGCCGCCGGCGGTTAGCTGCGTAGCGGCGTCTCGGCAGAGCGCCGTCATTGAAAAAAAGTGCGGCACTCTGCCGGGATGCCGCTACACTAAACCCGATGAAAGTCATCCGCGCCGCCACCGAACTCGCCGCCGGGCGCAAGGTCTGCCTTGCCATCGGCGTGTTTGACGGCGTCCACCTCGGCCACCAGCAGATCATCCGCCAGACCGTCGCCGACGCCCGCCAGCACGAGGCTGCCGCGCTCGTCGTCACCTTCGACCGCCATCCCGCGACCATCGTCGCCCCGCATCGCGTGCCGCCGATGATCTATTCGCTGCCGCAAAAACTCCGCACCATCGAATCGCTCGGCCCGGACGCTCTCCTGCTCATCCATTTCAACGAAGCCTTCAGCCAGCAGACCGGCGAAGTCTTCATCCGCCAGCTCGCCGCCGACCTCGGCCAGTTGCAAAGCATCTGTGTCGGCGCGGATTTCACCTTCGGCCACAAACGCAGCGGCGATGTGAAACTCCTGCAACGCCTCGGCGCGGAACTGAAGTTCACCGTCCACGGCATGGCCGCCGTCGCGTTGGACGGCCAGCCCGTCAGCAGCACGCGCATCCGCGAAGCCGTCCGCACCGGCGACCTCGACGCCGCCAGCCAGATGCTGGGCCGCGCCTACTCGATCGCGGGTCAGGTCGTCCACGGCGACCAGCTCGGCAACAAACTCGGCTTCCCCACCGCGAACCTCGACACGGCGGGTCTGCTGTTGCCGCCCGGTGGCGTCTATGCCGCGCACGTTGATTTTGGCGGCAAGAATTACCGCGCCGTGTTGAACATCGGCCATCGGCCCACGCTAAAAAGTCCCGCGCCCGCACTGCGCGTGGAAGTCCACCTCCTCGACTTCGCGGGCGACCTTTACGGCCAGGAATTGGAAATCACCTTCGCCAGCCGTCTCCGCGACGAGCAGAAATTCGCCTCCCTCGAAGAACTCAAGGCCCAGATCGCCCGCGACATTGCTGCGGCAAGGTCGCACTTCTAGTCTTGGTAGGAGACGACGTAAGGAGTCTCTGACTTTTCCGGTTGGAATGAGACTCCTCACGTCGTCTCCTACAGGGATTTTGATTTGAACACTCCGGCTGGTCTTCTTGTCCATCAATCCGTAGAATCAACAAACTAAATATGAGCACCGGAATCAACGCCATCAACGAAGCGGTCAAGGAAGCCAGCGCTTTCACGCAACCGCTGTTTAGCGAACTCGGCAAAGTCATCGTCGGCCAGCAATACCTCACCGAGCGACTCGTCATTGGCCTGCTGGCCAACGGCCACGTCCTCCTCGAAGGCGTGCCCGGTCTGGCGAAGACACTCGCGGTGAAATCGCTGTCGAACTGCCTGCACGTCAAATTCTCGCGCCTGCAATTCACGCCGGACATGCTGCCCGCCGACGTCGTCGGCACGCAGATTTACAACCCGCAATCCGGCGGCTTCACCACGCGCAAAGGCCCGGTCTTCGCCAACCTCGTCCTCGCCGACGAAATCAATCGCGCGCCCGCCAAGGTGCAGAGCGCGTTGCTCGAAGCCATGCAGGAAAAGCAGGTCACCATCGGCGACCAGACCTACAAGCTCGACGAACCGTTCCTCGTGCTCGCCACGCAAAATCCCATCGAACAGGAAGGCACGTATCCGTTGCCCGAGGCGCAGGTTGACCGCTTCATGCTCAAGCTCAAGATCGGCTACCCGTCGCGCGCCGAGGAGCGGCAGATTCTCGAAGTGATGGCGAAAACGAGCGGCACGCCGACGTGCAGCGCCGTCGTCACGCCGCAACAAATCCTGAAGGCGCGCGAAATCATCAACGACATTTACGTGGACGACAAGGTGAAGGATTACATCGTGGACCTCGTCTGCGCCACGCGCGACCCGGACCATTACAAGATCGCGGTGAAGGATTTCATCCAGCTCGGCGCGTCGCCGCGCGCGACCATTGCGCTCACGCTGGCGGCCAAGGCTTACGCGTTCCTGAAAGGCCGCGGCTACGTCACGCCGCAGGACGTGAAAAGCATCGGCATGGACGTGCTGCGCCACCGCGTGGCCATCACCTACGAAGCCGAGGCCGAGGAAAAAACCAGCGAAACGGTCATCCAGAAAATCTTTGATGAACTGCCCGTGCCGTGATTCAAATGCGGAATTGAGAATGAAGAATGCGGAATGAAAACCAGCGTGAATCGAACTGCCAACAAATTGCTGCCATTGAGCGCAACACTCGTTGCGCTTGTGATTTGCGGTTGTGGGCAAGCGAAACACGATCAACCGCGAAGTGAATCTACAAATTCGCCCGCCGGAAAATTAGTCACCTTTGATGCGCCGAAAGATTGGATTCTTCAAAACCATCTTGTGAGCAGTAATTCTGAAAGCTTTCAGTTTTTGATTCCTGATTTAGCGACAGATGGCACACCTGACAGCGCCAACGCAGCAATTTCAATTGAGCCTATTCGTGGTGGAATGGATGTCACAAATTTTTCTGGATTGCGGCTTGAAAACACATCTAGCCCGCAAGGCTATGCTGTGCTGGCAAAAATCTTTGCTGGCGATAAATGGTGCAGTGCGGTGACGCGTGGCCAGCAGGATGCTACGCCGTATATGATCATGGACAGATTCGGTATTGACCAAGGTGTGATGGTATTCTTTCGAGTTGCCCAACCGGTGCTTACAAATAACCAAGATGCCGTCGCGCTTTCCATTTCAAATTTCAATGCAGTTACTCGTTCGCTGAAGATCGGTGGAACAAATACGGTTAATAGCGAAATGCGACAAGATCACGGCACTATTTGGCTTCAAGCATTCAGCGATATGGATACGAATTGGATGGCTTCGCCAACCAATAAGTTAATTTACCGTTCTCCGCTGCCCGCAAAATGATTCCCCGCGAGATTCTCAAAAAAATCCGGCAGATCGAGCTGCGCACGAACCGCATCGTGACCGGGTTTGCGCCCGGAGCGCGGCTATGTGAGCCGCAGCGCTCCCGCTCGTCACAGGGTATGGAGAATTCCGAGCGAGCCTTGTCAGGCGAAACTGCTGCGGGTCGCAGACCCGCGCTCCGTTCACTTCAGCCGTCGCCGCAGTTCCGCCGGATTCCGCGCGCCGTGAAAGACCGATATGACCGAAAAAGCGCCGTCCTTGATGGCGAAGTAAATGGAGTAAGGTTTGAACCGTTTCAGACGAATGCGTTGCGCCCGACCACGAACCTTGCGAAACATTTCCGGCTGCGCCATTGCCCGCTCCAAAGCTTGAACGACTTCTTGGGAAAATTCCTTTCCGAGACCCGGAACTTGATTTTCATACCAAACGATTGCCTCAAAAAATTCGGCGTTCGCTTCGGGCTTGAAGCTAAACTGAAGACTCATCACCAGCCAAAGCGTTGCTTCATTTCCGCTTTGACCTGCTCCCAAGGAATGCCGTCATGGGGATTTTTCTCGAAATCAGCGAGGCGGCGATCCAGTTCAGTGATTTGTTCCGGCGTCAAATCCGGATCAACCCAGCCAAGTTCCGCGCCGTATTCTTCCCAGACGCGTTCGACGAATGCGCGCTTTTCCTCCGTTGCCATCGGGCGCATTTGTTCAATCAAATCGGTTGCACTCATGGCGGTAATTTACCCCGTTGATTCACTCGCGCAAGCTGCGTTTTCCCCGTCACGCCTCATGCCTTACGCCTCACCAGCCTTATGATTCCCCGCGAGATTCTCAAAAAAATCCGGCAGATCGAGCTGCGCACGAATCGCATCGTGACCGAAACGCTCGCGGGCCAATACCATTCCGTCTTCAAGGGCCAGGGCA
>JAPLTZ010000475.1 GCA_026397895.1 Verrucomicrobiota bacterium
CACACGGTAAAAGCAGTGCGGTCGGAGCAACCCTTCGGATTCGAGCTTCCAGAAGGGTAACAGAAAAACCCCCAGGCAGAAACGTCTGGGGGTTTTTCTTTGCGCATTTTTTCATGTGGAGGTTGCGGAACGGATTAAACACCACCCATTCAATCTGTTTAATGGCATTCAGACCATTTTCGTGACGCCACGAAAATGGTCGGGCAGGGTGCGAGTGGACTGAGTGGTCTATGACAGAATTAAGGGGCTGGCTTCCAGTTCCTGGCCATCTCCTGGGAAATTTGTGTATGGCTATTTTATCTGACATTTGAATGTGGATTGTAGTTGCTGGCTGCACCTGCCAGCCCAAGGAAGACGGCACTAAATATTCCATTCCAATCTGTATCTTGGACAGGTTCTCCATCAATAAATTCACCAGAATGTTTCTTTTCTCCGTTGGCGTAAAAGACTACGTATCTTCCGGTCGGTATACCATTGACATTACTTCCTACACACTTTTCACCACCAGCAAAATAAAATTCATATGGTCCATGCGCTACCCCATTAACGCGAGTCACACGATACACAGAACCATCTGGTAACTTAGTTTCATGTACTTCAGACGTATAATGTGTTGAATTATTATTGATATTTACGGAAACCTCAGGCGAATTTGCAACCTGTTTTCGTTGCATGTTCGAGCAACCAGACAGCAAAGAAACCACACAAATAGCAACAACTCTCTGTTGATTGTTCATCGGAACTCTCCCGTCAAACCATCACCTAGCTTTCTCCCCCCTCTTCATACAACCATTCCCCTCAGTCCACTACCATCCCGTACCATTGTTATGGCCGTTTGGTGCACTGTTTCCATAGTTGCCATACCCATTGCTGTGATCGTGACCGTTCGGGTTTTCATGGCCGACTTGGCCGGTGTACGGGTTGACGTTGCCCTGGGTCGAGTAGTTGTTGTATGGGTTGCTGTCTGGCGCACTGCGGTGGTGGCCCTGGACGTAACCGCCATCTTGGGTCTGATACGGATTGACCCATACATCTTGAGCAAATACCAAATCCGCCCACGCCGTCAAAAGGACGACACCAGTTACAACCATTGATTTCTTCATCTCTTTTTTCCTCCCCTGACACGAGCGATAGACCCGACGACAACGCGCCGTCAGACTGAAACACTTCAGCCTGTTCCAGGGTGCCATGACCCGATGCTTCAAGTCAAATTCTTTTCATCTCACATCATCAAAAATAGTCACATCACCCCACCTTTTCCCCGCTCTCCTTCAGCCGTTCCGATGACGCTGCCGCAGAGGCCAGCCGCTCCAGAGCGGCTTTATCCTCTTCTTTGCAGTGCTCGTAGTTGTCCACCAGGGCCGCTGCCCGGTGGGACAGGCTTTGCTCTGACGGAACGGACCGCACACCCGTCAAAATGTACAACACGTCGGCCCCGGCGGTGGCGATGGCAGTCAAAAAAGCAGCGTTTGGGTAAACGGTCTTGTCCTCGTTCTCATAATCGACAAGGGAATGCTTTGATACTCCTGCAATTTTTGCCATTTCGTCTTGGATAAGACCGAGACGTTTCCGTTCTTCCTTAATACGATTTGAAAAAAAATTTCGCGACACTGAAATTTCCTCTTGAATGTTTCCCTGGCCGATGCAACCCTGGAGGCCATCCAGACGAATACCGGGTTGTCCATGGGTGAGATGCGCAGGGCACTGCCCGGGTGGAAAGAACCAGTAGCACCGATTCCCCAGACCACCCAGACCAAGAGAG
>JAPLTZ010000274.1 GCA_026397895.1 Verrucomicrobiota bacterium
GAAATCTGGCACGCCGACTCCGGCGCGATCGAGCCGACCGCGCAGTTCACCGCCGTCGGCGACCGCACGCGCGTCACGTTGCCGCTGGACGCGAACGGTTCGGCGTTCGTCGTCTTCCGCCAGCCCGCCGTCGGCGCGTCCGTCGTCGCGGTAAAAAAGGATGGCTCGGCGCTCGCGACCGGCGGCGCGTGCCCGATCCAGATCACGCAAGCCGGAAAATATTTCCACGCGCTCGTCTCCGAGTCCGGCGACTACGCGCTCACGCAGTCCGACGGCAAGGAATTGAAACTCGCCGCCCCGTTGCCCGCGCCGGTGGCGGTGGCGGGCGGATGGAAGTTGCAGTTCCCCGGTCAGGCTGCGCGGGAATTGGCGGAACTGAAGCCGTGGCAGGAGTTCGCGGACGACGCGGTGAAGTATTTTTCCGGCACGGCAGTTTATGAAACGACGCTCGACGTGCCGGCGGAATTGCTGGGCAAAGACCGCCGCCTCACGCTCGACCTCGGCCGCGTGGATGTGCTGGCGGAGGTTTCGCTCAACGGCAACAATCTCGGCGTGGTGTGGAAGCCGCCGTTCGCCGTGGACATCACCGGCGTGGCGCGGCCCGGCAAAAACACGCTCGTGGTGAAGGTGACGAACAATTGGCAGAACCGCCTCGTGGGCGATGAAAAACTGCCCGCGAGCGAACGAAAAACCTACACCACCGCGCCGGCGAAGAGCCCGCGCTCGTTGATGCCTTCGGGGTTGGACGGGCCGGTGCGGTTGTTGCCGGCGCGGGAGTTTGAAGTTCCAGCCGCGCGGTGACCGGCGGCGGCGAAGTTCAAATTGGTTTTTCCGGCGCGTCGCTCGGCTTGTTCTGCGAGGCTTCCATCTTGATGTAGTGCAGCACGACGGGCGCGAGGATCATGCCGGAAATGCCCATGAGTTTTTCGCCGAGCACGATGGCGACGAGCGTGAGCCACATGGGATTCTTGATGCGGTCGCCGATGATCTTGCTGTTGAGGAAATATTCCAGCTTGTGGATGACCACGAGGAAGATCAGCGCGACGAGCGCCATCTGCGGCGAGATCGTGAACGCCACGCCGACGATGAGGACGTTGCTGATGACGTTGCCGATGATGGGCAGCAGGCCGCACAGGAACGTCAACATGATGAGCACGGTGGCGTAGGGATAGCCGTTCCAGAGCAGGAACACGCTGGTGAGCGTGGTGTTGATGATGGAGATGATGATCTGCGCGCCGATGACGCGGGCGAAGCTCCGGTAGAAGGTCATGCCGCGCTGGGTCAGTTCGCGCACGACGGTCGCGTAAATGCTGTCCTGCGCCATGTGCGGGTCGTTCTCCGCGCCCCAGCGGACGTTGAGAAACAGGCTCACGGCGGCGACGAGGCCGATGAGGAGCTGGGCGAATTCCATGACGGCGTTGCGCACGTGCCGGCCGACTTCGGCCATGCCTTCCTTGGCTTCGCTCATCGCCATGGCCTTGAGGCTGGCGTAGTCGGTGAACGGCAGTTGCACGCCCTGTTTCTCGGCGTAGTTGACGATGGCGGGGATGGTGTTGTCCGCAATCTCCGGCAGCGTGACGTAGGCCGCGCGGGAAAAATAGACCAGCCCGAAGCCCATGCCGGTGACGGCAACGAGGTAGATGCCCACGCCCACGAGTTTGCTGCCGCCGAGGCTGAAGCGTTGCAGCGCGAAGTAGCCGAAGAGCGTGGTGAGCACCAGCACGCCGAGGTGCAGCCAGCCGATGAGCACCAGCGCCACCGCCATGATCACGTAGGAGATGCGGGTGGATTTGCTCATGTCTGACTTTTACACCGTTCAGCGGATTCTGGCGAGCAGCCAATCGCGCAGCTCGGAAATCTTCAAACGCTCCTGCTTGCCGTCGTCGCGGTAGCGCAACGTGACGGTGTCGAGCAGTTCTGGCTTTTCGCCGAGCGTGTCGAAGTCGATTGTCACGCAGAACGGCGTGCCGGCCTCGTCCTGCCGGGCGTAGCGTTTGCCGATGCTGCCGCCGTCGTCGTAATAGACGTTCATCCACGGCCGCAACAGGTCGCGCACGGCGACGGCTTTGGCGACGAGTTCCGGCTTGTTCTTCAGCAGCGGCAGCACGCCGACCTTGATCGGCGCGACGCGCGGATGGAACTTCATCGTGTAAATCGTCTCGCTCTTGCCCTTGTCGTCGGTCTTGACCGTTTCCGTGTAGGCGTTCGTGATGAGCGCGAGGATGAGGCGGTCCACGCCGGCGCTGGGTTCGATGACGTGCGGGATGTATTGGCCCTTGGCCAGGCCGTTCGCGTCGTCCGTCGCCTGCTTGCCGGCGGCTTCGGCTTCGACGCCGGACTTGGTGAGGTAACGCTTGCGGTTCTCGTAGTAGCGGCGCCAGAGGTCGTCCTGTTTTTCCTTCGGCAATTTGCCCCACGCCTGGCGCAATTCGTCGTCGAACACGCCCATCGGCTTGCCGGAGAAACGCGCGTGCTGGCTCAGATCAAAATCGCTGCGCGCGGCAACGCCTTCCAACTCGTCGCCCTTCACATTGCCGTTCTCGTCGCGTTTGCTGAACGGGAACTTGAACAAAATGTCCACGCAGGCGCGGGCGTAATGCGCGAGTTCCTCCGCCGTCTGGCGATGAAAACCGAGCGTCGCGCGCGCGAGGCCGATGCCTTCGTAGAAGCGCACGCGCTCCTCGACCCAGTATTGATGCCACGCCTGCCAGCCCCAGTTTGGCTGCGGCTCGCCGGGATGACCAGTTTCGGGCACGGTGACGACGCTGCCGTGGATGGCTTCAACGGCTTCGTCGGGCTTGATGAAAAATTCCAGTTCCATCTGCTCGAACTCGCGCGAGCGGAAGGTGTAGTTGCGCGGCGTGACCTCGTTGCGGAACGCCTTGCCGATCTGCCCGATGCCGAACGGCACTTTCTGGCGCGCGGTTTCCATGACGTTCTTGAACTGCGCGAAAATCGCCTGCGCGGTTTCCGGGCGGAGATACGCGACGTTGTCCTCGCTCTCGACCGGGCCGACGTAGGTTTTGAACATCAGGTTGAACGGGCGCGGCTCGGTGAGGTCGGTGGATTCGCAGTTCGTGCATTTCGTGCCGGCGGGGAAAATGAATTTGCCGTTCGCGTCCTTCGTGAGCGCGAGTCCCTGGTCTTCGCAAAGCTGGTCGGCGCGGAAACGTTTTTTGCACTTGCGGCAATCGCACATCGGGTCGCTGAACGTGTCCACGTGGCCGCTGGCCTTCCAGATGGCGGGCGACATGATGATGGTGGCCTCCAGCCCGGCGACGTCTTCGCGTTCGCGGGTCATGGTGTTCCACCAGAGTTCCTTGACGTTGCGCTTGAGTTCCGCGCCGAGGGGGCCGTAGTCCCAGAAGCCGTTGATGCCGCCGTAGATTTCGGAGGATTGAAAGATGAAGCCGCGGCGCTTGCACAGCGACACGATTTTTTCCATGGATTCGTTGGTTTTTGGCTCGGCCATAAGAACGGGCAGTTTTCTTGACCCCCGCCGGGATGTCAAGGTGCGGGCGGGCGGCCTGCGGGTGGGCGGGCTAGGCTGGCTGCGCTGGCGGAAGTGAACCGCCGTCACTCGACGACCACTTCGGCGTCGTCGAGGATGACGGAGTATTTGTAGCCCGCGCCGAAATCCTTATCCAAGCTGACCGCGCCCTTGACGAGCACGGTGTCGCCGACTTTGGCTTCGGTCTTGGAGGTGACCATGAGGTCGTTGTCGCCGTCCTTGCCGGTGCCGTCCTGAACGTGCAGCCAGTTTTTGCCCATGATGTCGGCGTTGTATTTGACGACCTTGCCGCGGACGGAAACGGATTTGCCGGCGAGCTTCTTTTTGCCGGCGTAGATTTCGGCGACGGTCTTGCCGCCCTTGACGGGCTTGATGCCCTTGAGGTCAACCGCCGGCTTGTCGGTCACGCCCTTGATTTCAGGGTGGCCGGCGGGCAGTTGCGCGGTGGCGCCGGTGAGCGGCTTAATCGGCGGATGGCCTTCGGGCAACTTGCCGGCGGGCGGCGTGACCTTGCCGTCCTTGTCGCCGACGGTGATTTCGCCGGTGAAATAGACGGTATCGAAGTCGCGGTTCAGCGACTTGCTGTGGTATTTGTCCATCGGCAAGCCCGGCGCCACGGTCACGGTGTCGCCGACCTTGACCTCGAACTGCGGCGCGGCGGCCCAGGATTTCTTCGTGCCGGTGTCCACCAGAACGTAGGTGTAGCTGGACGTGGTCATGGTTTCGGCGACCTTGCCAGTGAACCCGGCAGGCGCGGCGGCGGGCGGGGTGGCTGTTTCAACGGCAATGGTGACGCGGATGGCGATGGTGAAGCCGGCGATGGCGAGAAGCAGTTTTTTCATAATTCGTTCGTGTCAGCTTACGCGAGGCGGCGGGGCGGGACAAGTTTCTTGCGGCTTCATAGGTGTTGAAAATGCGCGGCGATTCTTCCACTGTTCCGCCGTGCAACGCATCTGGCTCATCGTGTTCCTGCTGGCCGGCCTCACCAGCCTTGCCGGCTGCGACAAGCCCGCGCCCGTGCCACCAAAACCGGCGGCGTCCGAGGACATCCTGCCCAAACGCGCGCAGCCGAAGCTGTCCACCATGAAAATCTTCCTCGGCGCGGAGACGCTCGATGCCGAACTCGCCCTCACCCGTGAGCAGGAGATGACCGGCATGATGTTCCGCACCAACATCGCGGAGACCGACGCGATGCTGTTCGTTTTCCCCGTGGCGCACCGCGCGTCGTTCTGGATGAAAAATTGTCCCGAATCGCTCTCCGCCGCCTACGTTGACCCCGCCGGCGTCATCGCGGAAATCCACCGCCTCGAAGCCAACAACACCAACGCCGTCGTCGCCGCGAGCGATGACATCCAATACGTCCTCGAAACCAAGGAAGGCTGGTTCGCGCGGCACGGCATCGCGCCCGGCACGGTCATCCGCACCGAGCGCGGTTCGCTCGCGGAAAGTTTTGTGCGCCGATGAAAATCGCCCTCGCCCAACTCAACCTCACCGTCGGCGATTTCGCCGGCAACGAGGCCAAAATCCTCACTGCCTACCGGCGCGGCGCGGCAGCGGGCGCGGAAATCGTCGTCTGCCCCGAACTCGCCGTCACCGGCTACCCGCCGCGCGACCTGCTGCTGAAGAAAAGTTTCACCGCCAAAAATCTGGACACGCTCTCGCGCCTCGCCGCCGCCACGGGTGCGACCGGCCTGCTCGTCGGCTTCGTTGGCGAGAATGCGAAACGCCCCGGCCGCGAGGTGACGAACAGCGTGGCGCTGTTGCAGCACGGGAAAATCCTCGTCACGCGCAGCAAGACGCTGCTGCCGACCTACGACGTGTTCGACGAGGACCGCTATTTTCAGCCTGCCGAGACGAACGCGCCCGTGGAGTTCAACGGCAAAACAATCGGCCTGACGATCTGTGAGGACATCTGGAACGACGAGGATTTCTGGCCGGAGCGCCGGTATCAGCACAACCCGCCCGGCGAGCTGGCCGAGGCCGGCGCGGAAATCATTTTCAACCTGTCCGCCTCGCCGTGGCATCTGGGCAAGAACCAGACGCGCCGCGAAATGTTGCGGCGCATCGCGGCGAAAACCCGGCGGCCCGTCGTGTTCTGCAACCAGACCGGCGGCAACGACGAACTCGTTTTCGACGGCGGCAGCCTCGTGTTCAACGCCGCCGGCGAACTCGTCGCGCAGGGGAAATTGTTTGAGGAGGATTTGGTTATCGCGGATACCGCCGCGTCCGCAAAGTTCACGCCGCCCGCTGTCGCGGACGAGGAGCTGCTCTACAAGGCGCTCGTGCTGGGCTTGCGCGATTACCTGCACAAGTGCGGTTTCAAATCGGCGGTGCTGGGCTTGAGCGGCGGCATTGACTCCGCGCTCGTTGCCTGCCTTGCCGTCGCGGCGCTGGGCAAGGAGAACGTGCAGGGCGTCTCGCTGCCGTCGCAATTCTCGTCGGCGGGCAGCCTCGACGACGCGGCGGTTCTCGCGCGCAACCTCGGCATCCGCTACGACGTCATCGCCATCCAGCCGGTGTTCGAGCAATGCAAGGCGCAGTTGAAAAATGTCTTCGCCGGGCGCGCGGAGGACGTGGCGGAGGAAAATTTGCAGGCGCGCATCCGCGGCACGCTGCTCATGGCGCTCTCGAACAAGTTCGGCTCGCTGCTGCTGACCACGGGCAACAAGAGCGAGCTGGCCGTGGGCTACTGCACGCTCTACGGCGACATGAACGGCGGCCTCGCCGTCATCAGCGACGTGCCGAAGATGATGGTTTATCGCTTGGCGCGCTGGATAAATCACGAGAAGGAAATCATCCCCGCCGCCAGCATCACCAAAGCGCCCTCGGCGGAATTGCGCCCGAACCAGACGGATCAGGATTCGCTGCCGCCCTACGATGTGCTGGATGCGATTCTCGAAGCCTACGTCGTCCACGCCCAGTCCGCCGCCGAGATCATCGCCGCCGGGTTCGACGAGGCGACGGTGCGGCGCGTGGTGCGGCTGATTGATTTGAGCGAATACAAACGCCGCCAAGCTGCGCCCGGCCTGAAGGTGACGACGAAAGCCTTCGGCGTGGGCCGCCGCGTGCCGGTGGCGCAGAAGTTCCGGGAATAATTTTATGCTGACACACACAAAATCCGAAGCGCTGTTCGCCGAGGCGTTGAAATACATTCCCGGCGGCGTCAATTCGCCCGTGCGCGCGTTCCGCGCGGTGGGCGGCCAGCCGTTTTTCGTCAATCGCGCGAGCGGTTGCCACGTCTGGGACGTGGACGGCAATGAATATATTGATTACGTCCTGACTTGGGGGCCGGCCATCCTCGGCCACGCGCAGCCGAAAATCATCGCCGCCGTCAAGGCCGCCGCCGACCACGGCACGAGCTTCGGCATCCCGAATCCGTTCGAGGTGACGATGGCGAAGCTGATTTGCGCGCTGGTGCCGAGCGTGCAGAAGGTGCGGATGACGAACAGCGGCACGGAGGCGTGCATGAGCGCCATCCGCCTGGCGCGCGGTTTCACGAAGCGGGACAAGATCATCAAGTTCGACGGCTGCTATCACGGGCACGCGGACTCGCTGCTGGTGAAGGCGGGTTCGGGCGCGCTGACATTTGGCAACCCGGACAGCGCGGGGGTGCCGGCGGCGTTCACGCAGCACACGATTGTGCTGCCTTACAATGACGTGGTGGCGGTGCAGGCGTGTTTCGCGGCGAACCGGGGGCAGATCGCGGGCATCATCGTCGAGCCGGTGCCGGGCAACGCGGGGTTGTATCTGCCGCGACCGGGTTATCTGGAGTTCCTCAGCGAAATCACGAAGGCGGACGGGGCGTTGTTGATTTTTGACGAGGTGATGACGGGCTTCCGCCTCGCGCGCGGCGGAGCGCAGGGGCGGTTTGGCATCACGCCAGACTTGAGTTGCTTCGGCAAGGTCATCGGGGGCGGGTTGCCGGTGGGGGCGTTC
>JAPLTZ010000329.1:0-1470 GCA_026397895.1 Verrucomicrobiota bacterium
CGGTGAGGTTCATAGTATGATCTGATTTGGGATCACCTTTTGTGATCCGATGTGATCACGTTTCGCGATCTGAATTTGTGATCCGGTTTTGTGATCATCAGGAATTGACCGGCGAGACCGCACGCTTGCAGCCGGGCCACGGCATCCGCGCCGTAGGCAATCAGCACGCTCGGCGCTCCGGCAGTTCCGTGCGCGACTCCGGCCACGTCGCAGAATTTCAGCCGGCCTTGCAGGAACAGAATCGCGCTTGCCCCCCCCCAGACGCTTTCAAAAAACATCCGCGTCTCGGTGCGGGCGAAGGTGAGCGCGATGCCTTTGCCGTGTTCCACCATCCGGCGAAACCATTTTTGCGTCTGGTTGCCATAGGGCGGATTGCACCACACGAACCCGTGCCAGGGACGGATGAGGCCGTCGTCCTCGATGGTGAAATGTTTCGCGGCCATCGGCCACGGCCGCACCACCGGCGCGCATGGGTCGAGGTCGAACGGCGCGAGCGCGTCCAAGATGAACTTGGGCGTGAGCCATTCGTCCTTGCCCGTGCTGCGCTCGAAGGTGGTGTTCATTTGGGGACGTTCGCCAAAGCCGCAGTCATCTGCGCGTTAAGGTCGCGCATGTAGTTGCCTTCGGAATCAAGACCCTCGAGCAGTGCCGAATGTTCCGCCATTGCCGCCTGAATGTCCGCCAACTCGGCGGTCATGACGCAGTTGCCGCCAACGGTCTGAAACGATTCCAGAATTTTTTGGATGGGTGTCTTCATAATCACACTTTCCGTTTGGTGCGGTCGCAGAGCTGGCAAACACAGAAGTCGGTGTGCTGCTCGACGTGATGCAGCCATTGCTTGGCGAGCGAGGAAAGCTCCTCGCCGGCCAACGCAACTTCGTCGCCCGACTTGTTGGTGATGACGAAGAGCCGGTTCAGCAGCGGGCCATCGTCCTTGGGTTCGAGTTGACGCACGGTGTGTTCGCCGTGCGGCTGGGTGGTGAGTATTGGTTTCGCTTTCATGTTTCCTCCGGTTGGTTGGTTGGTTTCAGTTTTCCGACACTGCTCCGTCGCGCTGCAATTTTTCGCGGATCGCGGCGCGGATAAATTTCGAACGGTCGAGGTCGAGGCGCTTCACGCACCTGTCCATAACCTCAACCACGGGCCGAGGGACAAGCACCAAGACCGCCTTGCTGGTCGCTTTAGTATTCATGTTCGTGCTCATCTACTCGGCATATAATCAGCATATAACGAGTATGTCAAACAAATCTTGAATTTATTTCGGGGCGGGCTATGAATGGCACTGTGGAAGCAAAGCCGAAGAGGAGTCAGATTCTGATTCCGGTCCCGATGCGGCCGGAGTTCGTTGACGAAATCAGCAAAGCCTTAAACCGGCTCGGCTATTCCAACCGCGCCGATTTCATCCGCGATGCCATCTTGGAAAAGCTGAAGAACGAAGGCGAAGAAATAGACCCGGCCATTGCCGCTGCG
>JAPLTZ010000329.1:1487-18712 GCA_026397895.1 Verrucomicrobiota bacterium
GCTGCGCCATCGCGCGTGGGGAAGGGCGGCAAGCCCACGCACAAGAAAACCACCTACGTCATCCGCTCGCACAAAATCCACCTCAACGAAAAATGAAACCCAAAGGCATGTCCCAGGAAGAAGTTCGGCAGCAGTCCGCCGAACGGTTGGCGGATATGCGCGCGGCGGGAATTGAATTCGTGGAGGTGCTCGGCTGCAACAATCCGGGCGAGGACTGCGAAGCCTGTTGCGCGATGCGGGGACAAAAAATAGAAATCAATCTGGCAACGCCGCTGCCACTGCCCGGCTGCGACAAAGAATTTTGTAAGTGCATCTATCTCGCCACCCAACCATGAAAAACATTTTCCTCACTCTCACGCTCGCGGTGTTCCTGTGCGGATGCAATCAATCTCCCGATCCGCGCATCGCGCAACTGGAGCAAAGAATTTTCCGACTCGAAGCCCAGCAAAAAGACCTGACCAACATCGTGACGGCCTTGGGTAAATATGTGGACGCGCAGGATGAAGTTAATACCGCCAAAAAAGACCTGGCTAAAGAACAGTTCAAACTTTGGCAGTTGAAGCACGCAAAATAAATTTCCCGCTCCACTCGCCCGAACCCTTTCAATAATTTTCTCGACGGAATCGTTGGCCGGTGTTTTAGTGCCCGTGCTGGAGGCGACGCGAAACGAGCGCGCCTCTATTTTTTTGTCATGGCCTACATCCGCAAAACTGAAACCCCGGCGGGCAACTTCGTCTCGCCTCACGTCCGCCGCCGCTTCTCCTGCTAAAGAAAACCGCGACCATCGCCATAAACAAAAGGCGAAGTTGTGGTTAAGTCGTGCCTGTGAACAGCGCGACATCCGTTCCATTCAAAGTTCTCCGCCGGTTAGGGACATCCTCCGGTGAGCGGTCGCGCGCTCGCTTCGCGCCCTCTCCGGCGGTTTTTGAATGGGCGGCTGTCGCACCCAACCAAGAAAGCTAAATCATGAATACAAAATCCATCCTCTATTCTCTATCCTCCATCCTCGCTCTGGCTTTGCTCGCCGGCTGCGGCACGATGCGCGATGCCGTTCCGGTCACCACCCTGACGATTGATCCGGTCACGCACAACGTGGCTTTGAGCAATCCCAAGGACACCACGATCAAAAACTTCCACGCGGAAGTCACCACCAACGGCAGCGTCGTCACGTTCGACTCGCTGACCACGGTGATGAATCCCGATGTCATCACCACCACCGGCGATGCGCAGGCCAAGATGATCGCCGCCACCGGCGAGGCTGTGACCAAGGCCGTGGCCGCTGCCGGCACCGCCGCCCTTGCCGCCGGGCTGAAACCGTGATTTCAACTTTCAAAATTTCAGCTTTCAACTTTTGAATCATGCTCACCTTCGCCATCAGCAGCCTGTGCTTCTCGGCGGCACTGCTCTGCCTGGCGCTGACGGCAAAGACCATCATCCAACTCCGAAAGTGAACCTCTTCGATCTCCAACTCGACCCGCGTGCTGCCGGCTTCTCGCCGAAGAACGCACGCGGGCTGGCTTGGGCTTCAAAGCAGGCTTACGACAGCTTCACCTTCAGCGACGCCAGGCGTGATACGCAGGTGTTGTTCATCGAGAAGGAAGAGTTCGCCATCATCGCCTTTCGCGGCACCAGCAGCGTGCGCGACTGGATGACGGACGCGGACTTCCACCGCGAGCATCTGCCGAACTCCGCGCGCATGAACATGGAAGTCCACGACGGCTTTTTTGACGCGCTCGATGGCGTGTGGGAGAAGTGCTATCTCGCCGCCAGCCGGTTGCGGCCCGGCAAGCCGCTGTTCATCACCGGCCACTCCCTCGGCGGCGCGCTCGCGCTGCTGTTCGCATATCTATATGGCCGGCAGACCCGGCCGCAGTCACTCGCGGGCGTCTACACCTTCGGCGCCCCGCGCGTGGGCAACGCGGCATTTTGCGGGATGTTTAACGCGCTGTTAAAGCCCGTCACGTTCAACCTGGTCAACGCCTGCGATCCCGTTCCGCTGCTGCCGCCGCTGCTCGCCGGATACCGTGATGCGGGCACGGAAGTTTTTCTCGCGCCGACCGGCGGCTACGTCGTTGATCCCTTCATCGGCACGGAACTTTACAACGATGTGATGGGTATGTTCGCGAGCTGGCGGCAAGGCCGGCTGGCGTTCCTGCCGAATCACTTCATCAACCGCTACCAGGAGAAAATCACCGCACTATGAATTTAATGATGGCCCAAGCCCAACTCGACTCCGCGCCGGCGGAGTTTGTGAAATGGTTTTTCGTCATCGTCTTCGCGCTCATCCTCGTGGTGGCGGCGGTGTTCGGCATCGTGGCTTTTTTCCGCAAGCCCGATGAGGTGAAGCTGAAGGACGATCCGGCGATTGAAGTCCGCAAGGCGGCGAAACGGTTCAATTACGATCTCACCGAGCAGCGCTACAACGATCATGAGCGCCGGATACTGGCGCTGGAAAAGGCCAAGGGCGAACTCTTCGGCAAACTGGAAAGCGACAAGCAGGAAATTTTGGATGCCGGCGAGATGCGCGGCGACAAGATCACCGAGCACGTCGAGGCCGTCCGCCGCGAGCTGGATGAGAAGATCGACAACATCCCCGACCGCGTCATCACCACCCTGAAAAACACCGGAGCGATATGATTGACCAGGACATCAAGAAATTTGTGCTACGCGCCTTGCTCTCGCGCAATGGCGAACCGATGAGCAGCCGGGAAATCAAGCTGCTCATCCGGGGCGCGTTCAACGCGGCCCTCACCGAAGGGATGCTCGACACCTGCATCACCCAGTTGGAGGAGAGCAAGCTCATTGCCGGCACCGATGAGGATTTGACCGGCATCGTCTGGACCCTGACTTCCAAGGGCACCATCCGCGCCCAACAACTCGTGAAGGTCTGATGAATGAAAACCCAACCATCACCCCGCGCCTGGGAATCCGATCCGTTCTGGAAGGAAGTCGTCACCGTGCTGACCGGCGGCAAGAAGCTGCGGTCGGAACACTATCTGGAAAAACTTTCCGCCGAGGACTTGGAGTCGTTGCGCTTGGCCTTGTCCTGTTCGGGCACGCTGGCCGAGCAGCAGAAACTTTGTCCGCCCCGGCGCGGCGGAGCGACGGACGGGGCGCCGCCGACCATCTCGCTGCTCTCGGAGATCGGTGCGGCGGTGCGGCAGGTGAATGTGCTGCGCGAGCTTCAGGTGCAGTCGGCGGTGGAAGCGGCGGCGCGCGGTCGCTTCCAGGAACTCGGCCTCGACCCGACGCTGACGAATGCCGTGGTGCGGATCGTGGGCGAGGAGGCGCTGGATCAGAAGGTGAAGAATTCGGTCGGCAACTTTGCGATCTCGGCGGCGAACGTGTTGTTGAACGCGGAAGCGATGCGCACCAAGGGCAAACAGGAAGAGGTCAAAATCCAACTGCGCAAAGACAAGTTGAAGCTCGACGAGCGGCACCTCGCCCTGCTGGAGAAGAAGGCCGAGCAGGCCGATGCGGCCAAGGGAATTTTGGAAAACAAACAATTGACCGAAGCGCAGCGCGCGGCGCGGATGCGCGAAGTTTTCGGAATCTCAAAATAATGGCCTCCACCAAAAAAGACGCGCTGGAGAAATTGCAGGCCATGGTTGAACGCGCCCGCGCCCTCGCCGGCGTGCCCTTGCGCGACAAGCCGCTCGACGAGTTGGAGAAACTGTGCGGCAAGCACAAGCTCGGCGAAAACATCAACGGCTGGAAGAATCCCTATCCCACCGACGATCCGCGCAATCTGCTGCTCGAATATCAGTTCGCCTGGCGCGAGGACAAGAGCCGGTTCAAGGCCGGGTTGATGAGCCGCCAGAGCGGCAAGGATTTTTCCAGCGAGAGCGAAGCGGCTGAGGATTGCCATGCCCGCCCCAAAACGGAATGGATGATCGCCGCGCCTTCGGAACGGCAGGCGCTCGACAGTCTCGAACAGGGCAAGACCTGGGCGGAAGCATTCGATCTCAAGATTGATGACTACGCGGAAAAACGCGAGGGCGACAGCGAGACGCTGCTCAAGAGCGCCGAGATCATCTTCTCGAACGGCAGCCGCATGCGGGCCGTGCCCGGCAAACCTTCCACCGTTCGCGGGCGCAGCGCCAGCCTGCTGCTGACGGAATTTGATTTCTTTGAGCAGCCGGCCGAGACCTGGCGCTCGGTGCTGCCGTCCATCACCAACCCACTGCGCGGTGGTGAGAAAAAAGTCCGGCTCATCACCACGCCCAACGGCATCGGCAGCGCGATGAACAAGATTTGGACGAAGGCCGACACGGACAAGATGCGGTGGAGCCGCCACGTCGTCACCATCTATCATGCGGTGCTGATGGGTTTGCCGGTGGACATCGAGGAACTGCGCCAGGCGTTCGACGATGCGGATGGGTTTGCCCAGGAATTTCTCTGCCAGTTCCTTGACGTGGCCACGGTGCTGCTGCCTTACGAATTGATCGCGGGCTGCGAATCCATCGAGGCTTCAGAGACCATCGCGCCGGAATACTGGCTGACCAAATCCCCGTTCCCGGTCGATCTCGGCATTGACTTTGGCCGCAAGCGGGATCTGACGGTGAGCTGGGCCTCGGAAAAGATTTCCGATTTGCAAGTCACCAAGGAAGTGCTCTGCCTGGAAAAGATGTCCACCCCCGACCAGCTCGATGTGCTCCGGCCTCGGATCAAGAAGGCCCGGAAAGTCTGTCTCGATTATACCGGGCCGGGCATCGGCCTCGGCGATCTGATGGTTAAGGAATTTGGAGAGTGGAAACCGGAAGAGCACAAGTTCGGCAAAGTCGAACTCTGCACCATGACCAATTCTTTCAAGTTGAAGATTTTCCCCAATCTGCGCGTGGCGATGGAAAAGCGGAATCACCGCATCCCCATCAGCCGGGTGATCCGGGAAGACCTCCACAGCATCAACCGGATCGTGACGGTGACCGGCGCGATCAGCTACCGCGCTCCGCACACCGCCGATGGTCACGCCGACCGGGGAACGGCCTTGGCGCTGGTGAACTATGCCGGCAGCACTGGCCGAATTGGAAACTTTAACCTTCACATAATTTGAACGCGCAACCCCTCCAGCTTGCCCTACAGCGCCTTCCGGCCTCCCTGCGTAGCCGTTGGCAGCCCCAACGCGCCATATCGCCCGCGAGTCCCGTTAATGCCCCGTTAAAATTTGCGGCCACAAGCGCATTTTCATCCCCGGAGGTAGCCCGTGGCTAAAACCCCCCTCATCGCCCGGATCGGAGCCGCCCTCACCGCTTTCTCCGGTCAGCCGGAAAACCGCTCCGCACTGGCCGATGCCGTCGTCCAAAAGGGTTCCGCCTGGCCGTTCAACCGCGTGCCTGTCATTGACGGCGCGGCGGGCGGCGTCAGCATCCACCAGCCCTACGCCCAATCCGCCTGGGTGATGCGCGCCATCAAGGAGGTCGCCGGCCCGATCTCCGCCATCGACCTCAAGGCGATGGTCGGCTGGTTGAAGCTCTCCGGCGAATGTTTCGTCATCCTCCCGCTGGAATTCACCGTGCCGTTCCCCGACCGCGTCGCCGCCTGGCCGCAACTGCTCCTTGCCCGGCCTGCGGCCATGCGCGCCGAGAAGGGCAGCACCGGCGAACTGCTCGCGTGGATTTATACAGGTCGCAATGGCGTGACCACCCGCTTCCTGCCGGAGCAGGTCATCCAGCCGAAGTTCTGGAATCCTTACGACGATCTGCGCGGCATGAGCGAATACGAGGCCGCGCACGTCGCCACCGAGGCGGATTATCTTTCCGGCCGGTTCGCGCTCAACATCGCGCGGGCGAACGGCGACACCGGCGTGGTCATCACCGTCAAAGGCGGCGCGGTGCCGGACGACGCGCAGCAGGAGCAGATCAGAAACTCGCTCCGGTTGAAGGCGCAGAAATCCCAGCGCGGCGAATTCTCCAGCGTCTTCATCCCCGGCGACCTCGAAGTGCAGGACCCGAAGATCAAGTCTCCCGACGCGCAGTTCGTCGCGCAGCGGTTGGAGAATCGCCACGAGATTTACATCGCGCTCGGCGTGCCGCCCAGCATGGCGGACGTGACGCAGAGCTATTCCATCGGCTCGGCCAGCGACCGCTACTGCAGGCCGTTCGGCGCGAGCGGATTGATTCCGCCACCAAACTCTGCAACCTCGGCATGCCGCCCAAGGACGCCGGCGAATACCTCGACCTCGATCTCCCGCGCTTCGCCGGTGACGACATCGGATATATTAATGCGAGCCTGTTGCCCGTGGCGCTGGGCGGTCTGCCGGAGAAACAGCCGGAGAATGATCCCGCGCTCGGCGAGGACATGGTTGGCATGGCGCTGCGGGCTTTGAAGTCCAAGGGCCAAAGTCCCAAGCCCAAGGTCAACCTGACCTTCTCTGACATCTTCGAGGAAATCTACGGCGTGAAGTATTGCGCGTGCGGCTGCTCGGTGAACGACGCCGACCTCGTCGTCAAGGATCGGGACGCGAAGGAAATCAAACTGTGGAAGAGCCTCGTCGCCGGGCGGCGCGGCACCATCAATAATTTCATCGCCAAGTTCAACCGCGTGCTGATGGCCGCCCGCGCCGAAGTCATCGGCAAACTCGAACGCGCCGCCGCGCTGGAAAAGTCTGTCGTCACAAAACATGTTGCCGCCGACTTTGAGTTCAACCTCGCCGCCTTCGAGAAATCGTTTGAGGTCTCCATGCGCGCCGTCGCCGCCGATGCGTTGCAGAAATCCGGCGACCAGGTCTACGCCGAACTCGGCAAGGACGATCCCTGGAAGATGCCGCCCGCCGAGTCCATCAAATTCCTGAAGGAGCGCACCAAGAAACTCGAAGGCGTCCCCGCCGATGTCGCCCGCCGCATCCGCAACACCATCCAGGACGGCCTCACCAACGGCGACCCGCTCGCCAAGATCGCCACGGCCGTGCGCGGCGAGTTCAATGATATTTCCAAGGGCCGCGCCACCGTCATCGCGCAGACCGAGACCAGCGCCGCCTACGGCAAGGGCCGGCACAGCGCGATGGAATCGGCGGGCGTGCAATACAAGCAGTGGCTCACCAGCGGAAACGCCAACGTGCGCCTCGCCCACCTGTGGATGAACGGCAAGGTCATCGCGCTCGACGAGCCGTTCGTTGTCACCAACGCGGACGGCGAGACGGATGAAGTCCAGCATCCCGGCGACGACGACGGCGAAGCCTGGAACGTCATCAACTGCCACTGCGTGGAAATCGCCAGCGCCGAAGGCCCCGCCGAACCCGAAGACCCCAACGCCGAATAAATTTATGAAAACGCTTCGCCCTCAATTTCAACTTTCAAATGGCCGGGCCGGATTCCGCACGATGCTGCCCACCGTCACGCGCGTGCTCGACGAAGCCAAAGGCCTCGTCGAATACGTTGCGAGCAATGAGACGCTCGACAGCTATCACGAGATCATCCGGGTGGCCGGCTGGCGCGGGGACATGCTCAAAAAAAATGCACCGTTCGTGGACACCCATGATTATTCTACCATTGAGAAACTGCTCGGCGGAATTGAAGAGTGGTATCTCGACTCCCGGACCAAGACCTGGAACAACGTCGTGCGCTGGGCCAAGGACGTGAAAGAAAACCGGCTCGCCCAACTCGGCTGGGCGATGACCGTCGCCGGCTTTGGCCCCAAGGCGGTGAGCGTGGGCTTTGTTCCGCAAAAACTCGCCAGCAAGTGGGACTCCAACCAGACCTGCTACGCGCAGCAGCTGGCCGAACTCGGCCTCACGCCGGAAAAAAATGTGCGGGTGATTTATTTGGAGCAGCAGCAGATCGAACTATCCGCCTGCATCCTGGGCGCGAATCCCGACGCGCTGCTACTTACAGCCAAAGCCTACAAGGCCGGCGTCCTCAACGACGACGCCATTGACTTTCTCTCGAAGGAATACACCACACGCGAAACTGCCTCCGCGACCGACGATCCCGCTGATGTCGCCCAGGCCAAGCAGCGGGCGCGCGAGGTATTCCTGCGGAGAATGTTCGGTCTCATCAAACAACAATAACGTTCCATCGAATCAACAAATCAAATCGTATGAAAAAAATTCGCAACCACAAAAAGATGCTCCGCTGGGCGGGCATCGGCATGCTGGCGCTCGTCGCCATCTTGTTCGCCGTGCCCACGCTCGGCCTCTCCCTCGTCGCGCTCGTCGCGCCGAAAGGCTTCCTCGCGTTCCTCGGCCTCGGGGCCAAGGCGACGGGCGGCTGCCTGATGGCCATCGCGCCCATCGCGGCCATCCAGAAGAAACTCGAAGCCGGCGAAGCCCTCACCGAGGAGGAGTTCCAGAAGGCCGTCATCGGCGGACTCGCCGCGCAACAGGCGGAAATCGAGTCACTGAAAAAGAACACCGGCGAAATCATCCTGGCCGACCAGTCCCGCTGGCCTGCCGAGTTGAAGAAGGCGTTTGAAGACCTCACCAAGGCCAAGGAAGCCGTCAACGGCCACGACTCCACCATCAAGGAGTTTCAGCGTAAGATGGCCGGCCTCGAAGGCATCATCCGCAACGAAGTGCGCGGCGCGTTCGGCAGCCCCGTGCAGCGCATCGCCAACGATCCCGAACTGCGCTCCCGGTTCAACATCGCCCTCCGTTTGGCGATGGATCAGAACGGCGACATGATGCGCGCCTGCGCCGCGCAGATCAAAGCGCTCGGCGAAGACGCCTCCCCTGGCACGACGCTGATCAACACGGCGCTCTACAAGGAAATCTACGACACGCTCGCCATGTATGGCGCGTGGAACACGCTCGGCGTCCGCCGCATGGGCACCAAGCTCACCCGGTTGCCGATCAAGACCGTGCGCCCCGTCGCCAAGGTCATCCTCACCGAGGGCGACACGCTCGACGACGATGCGAACAAGGCCGGCACGGAAGTGAATCTCGAAGTCGAGGTCATCGGCGTGCTGCTCAACATCTCGCTCCAGCTCATCCAGGACAGCGAGTTCGATGTCACCGCCGACGTGCTCGATGACTTCGCGGAAGCGTTCAGCTACCGGCTGGACTTCCTGGCATTCGCCGCCGACGGCACCGCCGACGCGACGCATGGCGGCATGACCGGCCTGTTCAACTTCGGCACCGCCGCCGTGGCCGCTGCCGGCAACATCAAGGTTGCCAGTCTCGAACTGGAAGACGTGCTCGCCTGCCGCACCACGGTGGACGTGGGCGTGCTCTCCCGGCCCTGCCGCTGGTGGATGCACCCGCACATCCTCACCAAGTTCGCGCTCATCCGCGACAAGAACGGCCGCTCGCTCTTCCAGACCGCGCTCGACTCGCCCACCATCGGCAGCATCATCGGTGCGCCGGTCGTGAGCGTGAACGCCGCGCCCAACACCGACGCCGCCGGGGCAAAGGTGGCCGTGTTCGGCGAACAGAACGGGTTCGTGGTGGGCATCCGCCAGGACTTCGGGTTCGAGGCCAGCGACCACCACAAGTGGAACGCGCTGCAACGCTCCTTCCGGGGCTACGGCCGCGCCGGCGTCAAGGGCCGCAAGGCGACCGCGTTCAGCGTCCTCACGCTGCCCGCCCAGTAACCAACGTGGGCGGGTCGGCATTGCGCCGGCCCGCCCCAATCAACCGCAAACCAAATAAAAATCGTATGGCTAAAGAAAATCAACCGGGCGCAACGCCCGAAAATCCCACGGGCGCGGAAGACCGCGTCCTAAAATCCGGCATGGTCAAAGTCCGCGCCGGCAACCAGGCCGTCAATGTTGACGGCATCCACATCGCAGCGAAAGCGGAAGGCGAAGTCCCGGCCAAACGCCTGGCGTCGCTCGGCTCGCTCGTGACCAAGGTTGGTTGCCTGCTGCTCGGTCTCGTGCTGCTCGCCGGCTCGGTGCAGGCGCAGCAGTATTCCACGCCGGCGCTCGCCAGCGGTGGCACGAACAACGTCGCTGCCGCAAGCACGAACATCTACGGTTCGATCACGCTCACCAAAAATGACGAGTTCGGATTGTTCCTGTCCTCGGTGGCCATCAGCGCCAGCACCAGCAACACCGTGTGGTATGTGGACGCGAGTCTCGACAACACGAACTGGACGACCATCAACGCCATCACCAAGACGCAGACCGGGACCACCGCAGCAACGGTGGGCACGAATATCTACGTTGGTGCGGCGGGTTACGCCCGAGTGCGCTGTGCCATCCCGGACAACCTGGTCGCGCTGACGAACATCACTGTGCGCTACTCGCTCAAGCCCACCCGCCACGGCGGTTAAATACTGAAACGCAAATCACCGGGCGCGGTTCGCGCCGCGCCCGGTTTTCAAAAACAAAAAGTGAACTCTGGATTTTCCAACCTGACCGAGCTGAAGGCCCATCTCCTGCCCAGCGCCATGCGCAGCGGCATCGCTTTCGACACCGCCATCGCCGCCATCGGCCTCGGCGTCGTCACCGCCTTCGAACAGTATTGCAACCGGAAATTCCAGCGCACTGTTGCCGCGACGATGGTCTGCACCGCCGACCGCGACCACTGCTATCTCGACCGTTATCCCGTCGAAGCACTCACCAAAACCGAACTCAAGGCCGACATCAACGTCGGCTGGGAACAGCAGGACGGCCTAGTTCTCAACATGAATGAAGCCAGCGGCCTCGTCTATTGGGGCGCGGGCATCAGCTTCGCCTGGGCGCAACTGCGCTTCACCTTCACCGGCGGATTTTTCTGGAACACGCTCGAACCCGCCGACCAGGGCTATCCCGCCGCGCTGCCCAACGGGGCCGCCGCACTCCCCGCCGATTTGAAACTCGCCTGGCTGATGCAATGCGAGGCCATCTGGGCCAACCGCGACAAGCTCGGCGCATCCGTCGCCGACGAGCCGGAAAAACATTCCAAGATTTCCAAGGTGGAATTCACCCCGCTCGTCATCGAAACGCTGAACAACTACCGCCGCATGCAACTCACATGAGCGCGCCCGACTCCATCCACATCAAGATTTCCGGCGCGGCGCTGGCGGTGATCCCACGCATCAAAAACCAGCTCGGCCTCGCCCGCGCCATTGCGCGCACGATGGACGATCTGAACCAAGGCACCATTGCCGTCATCAGTCAGAAATATCTCTCCGGCCCGACCACGCCCACGAGTTTAAGCGTGCGGACAAATGTGCTTCGTGGATCCATTCGCAATTCTCCCGCCGTTATCACGCCCGGCGGCGTGACTTCCTCCATCGGCACCAACGTCGTCTATGCGCGCATCCACGAGTTCGGCGGCGTGATCCACCGCACCCAGCAGGCCGGCATCATCCGCCTGCGCACCACGCGCAGCGGCCAGCTCATCCGGCGCGGCAAGAACGGCAAGCTCGCCGTGTTCGCCGGCCGGCAGCACAAGAATTTCCGCAACGTCGCCGCGCGCGGCGCTTCATGGACGATCAACATGCCGGCCCGCGCCCCAATCCAGCACGGCATCGCCGACCGCGCTCCGGCTTACAGCGAATCACTCTCCGAGTGCGTTCTCACCTTCTGGAAAAAGGAGCAGGCATGAGCGTGATGAACACCCAGCGCCAGGAGTGGAAGGATTTCCTCGACGCCATCGCCGACTTCGATGACATCCCTGTCATCCTCGAAGACAAGGGCGACATCGAGAACGAAGTCCTCCGCCGTCTCGGCGCGCTCGAAGGCAACGAGGCCGGGACCAAGTGCGGCATCGTCATCCTGCTCGGCACCGTCAATGCCATCCCGGATGGCAACGCCGAATTCGGCCCGGTCCTCACCATGAAGCACATCGCCCGCGTCATCGAGAACGTGCCCATCAACCGCGACGCCGCCGCCAACGGCACGCTGCTCACCTACAGCGACGTGATCGAGAAGCTCGTCGGCTATTCGCACCTCTTCAAGCCCGCGACCGCGCAGTCGCCGTTCATCATCGAAGCGCCCGGCATCCAGGAGATTGACGAACGCTTTCTCCCGCACATCCCCATCGGGCCGGGCAAGGATGCATTTTTCAATTGCACCGGCCTGTTCGCCACCGTGCTCGCGCAATGCGCCGCGCCCATGTTCGAAGTTGATCTCGATCCCGAGTCTTTAACCTATCGCCAAGTGACACTCGCCTGCGCCACGCCCGGCGCGGCCATCTTCTACACCGCGAACGGCGGCAAGCCGAATCCGGCCAAGACCCTTTACACCGCCCCGTTCACTCCCGCAGCCAACACCACAGTCAAAGCCCGCGCCTGGCTCGCGGGAAAACTCGCCTCCGAAATATCCACCGCAACCATCAACTAAAATAAAATCATGAGCACTCCCATCCTCCCCACAGTCCTGCGCAGTCCGGCGATCTTCGTCCTGGACGGCGTCGTCTATTACTTCGACCAATCCGGCGCGAAGGTCAAAACCACGCGCGGCACCGTCGCCGTCAAGGACGACATGTTCGGCATCGTCGGCAACGCCAGCGAAGGCGGGCCGGTCGTGGACATCACGTTCACGCCCACCGCGATGATCCGCAACCTCGACAAGATGCTTCCCTTCTCCGGCGCGGGCATCGCCGGCTGGTATGCCGGGCAGAGCATCTTCAAGGGCGTCGGCTATTTCCACACCAAGGCCGGCACGAAGACCGCCTACGCCCGCGCCGGCATCCTCAAACCGCCGACGCTCTACCTGCATCCCACGAAGCCGTTCTTCGGCCCGATGACCGTGCGCTGCCTCAACAAGATTGATGTGCAGCCCACCGATGCCGCCGCGCTCGCCACGCTCTCCGCAACGGCGTTCGACGACGCCTCGTTCGACGAGACGCTGCTCGCCCGCGATGTCTATTCCGCCGCGCTCGGTGCGCGCATCGCGCCGTTCAACGCGATGGGCGGGCGTGATGGTTTCGAGATCGAACCCATCTTCAACACCGAGGACGTGAAGGATTCCAACCTCGGCACCGTGGAGACGCTCATCACCGAGATCGGCTACAAGGCGCGCTTCGCCGCCAACAACCTCACCGAGGCGCAACTCGCCGAACTCGCCAACTGGCAGGGCGCGAGCGCCATCATCGCCGGTCAGGACGTGGCCGTGCTCGATGAAGACCTGGTCATTGATGGCGATCCCATCACCGTCACGCTCTACAAGGCCGGCGTGACGATGGCCGAGAACGGCTACGGCGTGAAGCTCGACCGCAACGGCCAGATCGAGTTCGTCAACCGCATGTCCTTCGCCGCCGGCGTGCCCAACCCGCTCATCGATCTCACCGTCAACCTGTGAACCTCGCGCCCGAAATCGAACAGGTGAAAGCCCTCCGCGCGAAACTCGCGGCGGTGGTCGCACCCTCGCCCTTCACGCGGGACGCGCTCACGCGCACGACCATCCTCATCGGCAAACTGGAGCTGGTGCAGGGCGAGGATGCCGCCCGCGCCGCCGCGCAGCAGCAGCTCGATGCCAGCATCGCCAAAGCAAACCAAACCTGACGCATGGAAATCATCGCCTACGATTCCACGGTCGCCGCGCCGAAGCCCGTCATCCTCGGCAGCCCCATCGTCGAGATTTGGACGAGCGGATTTCGCGGCAGCCAGGAGCGCAACATTCAGGTTGCGGCGGCGATGCGTGCGCCCGTGCCCACGCTGTTCGACCGGCTCACTCGCACGGAGGACTTCGGCTTCGCGGCGCAACGCACCTTCAGCGGCGCGACCGCGCAGCAGGAGGCGTTGAAGTTCTTCCGCACGCATCCCAACGACGTGCCGGCGCTCGCGCACCTCCAGTTCATCGAGGACGGCCAGAGCGCCTGGCTGCGCGACTGCGGCATCAAGAACATCGCGCTCGTCAAGAAGACCGGCGTCACGGTCGGCTTCAGCTACACCATCATCGGCGGCACCGCCTCCCTCACATGAGCCAACCAACAATCCTCGCCCAATACTTCCGCCTGGCGATCAACGTCGAGAAGCCGTCCATCGCCGTCGTCAACGCGCTCTCGAACGCCGCGCCCGTCATCGCCACCGGCGCCGCGCTGGAATTCGATTTCGCCTTCAGCGCCGGCGCGCTCGCCGATGGCACGATCCTCGACCTCTCCGTGTTCGACAGCATCGAGGTGAAGATTCAAGCGCCCGGCTCGCCGCACGCCTCCGGCGTCTTCATCGCCGCCAGCATCGCCGCCGCGAACTTTCAGGTGCTGGACACTGCCGCGCATTGGGCGGATGGGAGCAAGCAGCAGATCACCGTGGCCATCGCCGCCGCCGATAACATCCTCCAGCCCACGACCGGCAGCTCCGCGAATTACTGGCTCTGCATCTACGGCAAGCTCACCGCCGCCTCCGCCGCTGCGTGCGTTCCCGTCAAGGAAGCCGGCGATGCCGTCCCGCTCTGCTTCTTCCAGATCAACGTCATTGATTCCGGCATCCCCACCGCCGCCGCCGAACTGCCGCAGCATCTCAAGCTCGGCGGCAAGCTGCCGTTCATCTGCTCGCCCGCCAACGGCGGCGACGGCCTCACGCGCGATCTCATCCTCGGACCGGGACCGGCGGGCAGTTGGATCACCCAGGTGGATCAGGTGGGCTACAACGGCGCGGGGCAGGCGAAATATTCCTTCCTCTGCGATGTGGCCAGCGGCGGCGACGGCCTGTTCCGCGACGTGCTGCTCCAGCTTCAGGACGGCCAATACGTCCTCGCCATCGACCAGGACGGACACTCGTAAGCCAAGGCAGAATTATGAATGAAGAATTAAGAAACAACGTCGGGAAACACCCGCTTATTTTGGCGATCATTTCTGCATTCTGCATTCTGCATTCTGCATTCGCCTCCGTTTACAACGGCGTCTATGCTGACACCAACAACGCCATCCTGCCCGGCTACACGTTCAATGCCGCGAACCTCACCGGCAACGTATCCAGCAACCAGCTCCCCACGAACCTGCTTTACACCGTTACACTTTCCGCCGCGACGAACACGCTGATGACGAATGTCACCGCGCAGATCGCCGCCGCGACGAACAGTGTGGCCACCAACACCGCCGCCCTGCTCACCGCCGCGACGAATGCCGTGGCGACCAACCTCATCGCCCGCCTCTCCGCCGCGACGAACACGGTGGCGACGAATGTCACCGCGCAGATTCTCACGGCCACCAACACCATCGCGACGAATACGGCCGCATTGCTCACCGCCGCCACGAACAGCGTGACCACCAACACCGCCGCGCAGATTTCCCTCGCGACGAATTCGGTGACCACCAACCTCACTGCCATTCTCGCCGGCAAGACCAATCCCGTCTTCAGCGGCACCGTCACCATCGGCGGCGTGACCCGCACGAGCTGGCCCACCGGCGCGGGCGTGACCACCAATGCCAGCGACCTCACCACCGGCACGCTCGATGCCGGGCGGCTGCCCGCCGCCGCCGTGACCAACAACGGCGCGGCCACGCTTGCCACGCTCACGCTGGACAGCGTCACGCGCTCCACCTGGCCGGCGGCGATTGACCCCACCACGAACGCCGCCGCGCTCACCACCGGCACGCTGGATGACGCCCGGCTCTCCGCCCACGTCGTCACCAACACCGCCGGCGTCGGGCTCACCGTCGAGAACGACGGCCTGCGGATCGTCGGCGCGAACGGCAACCCGATGGCGCTGCATCATCTCAACCCGAACTGGCTCGTGAGCTGGGATGTCAACACCACCGGAGCTAATATACTCACTTAAATCCGCACTAAGAGCCTGAGATGCCACTGTATTGGCTGGTGTTAGGTCGATTAACGCGACTAAAGCCTTGTAACGATCTGTAGTGAAAACAGAGGTGTTGGAAGATTTTCCACCGTGCTGCTGTGACTGAGAACGCCAGTTTCTCCGGGGGCGGCACCGGCCTCACCGGCGTGAATGCCGCCACCACCGCCGCCGTCACCGGCTACCACGAGGAAACCGTGACCGTGACCGCCGACAGCGGCGCGACGTGGACAAACCGCACCGTGCTGATCAAGGACTATTGAATTATGAAATTTGAAATCAAAAACCTCCGCGTGGGCCTGCTGGCCTTTCTGCTTTCCGCTTTCAGCTTTTCAGCTTTTGCCGCGTTCAACTTCGTCGGCGTCTACACCACCACCAACGGCGCGCTGCTCGCGCCCACGAATTTTTTCAAGGTCAACAGCAACCTGCTCAACGCCGCCGTGGCCGCATCCGGCGGCGGCACGTCCACCAACGGCCTCGCCTCCACCAACTACGTCAACACGGCCACGAATACGCTCTGGCTCGTGCTTTCCAATGCGGACTGGAACACGCTGCAATCAATGGCCGCGCTCTCCAACGCGCACCGCGCCGCGCTGACGTGGACGACGAACCGGTTTGACACGCAGGCCCTGACCAACGCAGCGTTGCAGGCGGGGATTGATGGGAAGCTGGCGCAGACGCTGACCAACAACCCGCCCATGTTTGTGAACGGAGACGCGGTGATTCCGTTGCTGCACGCCGCGCCAGGTGATTTTTGGGTGCCGCAAGACTCCCTGAAGGATTGGGAGTGGAGCATCAACATCAGCGGCCACGCGGCCACGGCCACCGACCCGGACGCCGTCCACACCGGCGACATCGGCAACACCGTCCTCGCCCCGAACGGCGACGGGAGCGGGTTGGATTTGTCGGGCAACACTTCTGTGTCCGCCGCCAACGTCACCGGCCTCGGCACGATGGCGCTGGAAGATGCTGGCTCTTTCATCGCCAAAACAGATGGGGAAGCGAACGGAACTTTCCGTTTTGTCGGAACAAACTATGTCACCAACACAAATCTGCTTTGGACGGATTGCGGCAGCGGATTATCATTGTGGACTTGGAGCGGAAACCGCTACACAAACATTTACACCGCCCCGCCGTTTGATTTGGGGTATGTGACGAACAGGTCAGGCGTGTGGACGCTTTGTGGAAGCGGTGGATCAGTCGTTTCGTCAAATTTAAGTTTCCCGACCGGACAGTGGCTTCCAGAAGGAGAATGTTTCTTGGATTCCCACTACGGCTGGACAACAAACGCTGTAACGGTAAATGACGGCAATGTGTCGGCAAACAGCTTCACCGGCAACGGCTCCGGTGTGACTCACATCAACCCGGCGAACATTGACGCCGGCACGGCGGCGATTGACATTTCCGGCAACGCCGCCACCGCAGCCACCGCGAACTCGGCGCAATCGCTTTTGGAAGGCATCGGCGGGAATACGTTCGCCTACGCCGAGGACGGCGACAATCCGCGCTGGGTTTCCTCGCTGCAAATCTACGCGCCGAACTTCTCTGGCAATGTCGGCAGCACCAACATCACCGGCGCACTCACCAACAACACCACCGGCAACGCGGCCACGGCGAGC
>JAPLTZ010000002.1 GCA_026397895.1 Verrucomicrobiota bacterium
CCGGCGTAGGTCTTGAACTGGTCGCTCGTCGGCGGGTTGGTGTCGTTGTTGCGGAATTTCAAAGCGACGTTCGTGACGCCGCTCACGTCGTAGGCGTAGGTCCAGACCCAGAAATCCGAATTGGTCGCAACGGTGACGCGGTAGCCGTATTGCACGCCGAAGTTCGTGCCGCCGGGATTCCACGGATGACGTTGCGGGACGAAGATGGTCGGCGGCGTGGCGTCGGCGGTGAGGTTGGAGAGGTAGGAACTGGTGTTGCGCACCGCGTTGGATTGCGCGGCGGTCGCGCGCTGGCATTCGTCGTCGTGGCAGCCGTAGTAAACGAAGCCGCTGTCGAGCGAGCCGAGGTAGTAGTGCCAGCCGAGTTCGACGCCGTTGGGCGTGCCGGAAAAGCTGCCGGGGTCGCGCACCTGGTCCACGTTGGGCGTGATGCCGGAAATCTGTTGCGCGGTCTTCACGCGGTTCTCGGTGGCGATGATGACGCGCCAGTTGTCGGCCTTGTCGCTGACGCCGAGCGACGGGTCAACGATGTTCGGGCTGGAACCGACGATGCTCGGCGGCCAGTGCCAGTTCGCGAAAATCGGCGAGCCCATGTCGCCGTCGGCGTAAACCCAGCCGCCGTCCTCGACGTGGACGACGTCGCTGGGACTGGGGGAAAATTCGGAGATGAACTGCTCGACGGTCGTCGGCTCGTAGCCGCGCGAGGCGGCCTGGCCGGCCATGTTGGGCACCCACTCGTTGTAGTAGGACGAGCCGCCGCTCCAGGCGTTGTCGCCGTCGTGCGCGCAGAGGACGAGCGAGGGCTTGGCGGGGTCGTTGCGGGCGGCGATGGCGTTGATGAGGTTCAAATCCCACTGGCTGTAGCTGTCCTTCCAGCCGAGCACCTGGTCGCTGGGCACGACGATGAGTTTGCTTTCCGCGCCGGTATCGGGGTCAACGTAGCGGGCGTAGTGGAGTTGAAAACCGAACGGCATGACCTGGATCGGCGAGCAGCCGCGGTCAATCTGCATGCGCTGGTAATTGCCCGCGCCCTGCGGCGGGTTGATCTGGTCGGCGCGGTTGGGGAGATCGCACATTTCGCCGCCGCTGCCGGTGACGATGGGCATGTCGGGGCAGGCGCGGGCGAGGTGGGTGTTGCCGATGATGCTCCAGTCAATGTTCATTTTCTTGAGCACGGGAATCATGCGCTCGGTGAAGCAGGTTTCGGCGGGGAAATATCCGCGCGACGTTCCGGGCGTGGCACCCCAGAAGATTTGCATCTGGCGCTGCTGGATTTTCAATTCCATCTCCAGCGTCTCGTCGCTGATGAGCGGGGCGAGCGCGTGGTGATAGGTGAAGTTGACCATGTCCATGCGCGGCTTGCCGCTGCTGGTGGTCCAGTTGCGCGCGGTGGTGAAGTTGTTGTTCCAGCCGTTGCCGTAGCCGAGCTGGTTCGCTGCGCCGAGGCTCTGCACGTTTTCAATCAGCGCGCCGGAGAAGCTGACCTGCGCGCCGGCGTTGGCGTAGCCGAGGAGGCCTTGGACGGTGTTCTTGGGCTGGTATTGATACGCGGCGATGCGGTCGCCCCAGCCGAAGATGGTGCGGAGGTTTTCCGGCGCGGGGTGCAGGCGGCCGGCGTCCTGCTGGCGGATGGTGTCCCACGCGTCCTCGTAATGGTCGGTGGCTTTGTAGGAACTGCGGTCGGGCCAATAGACGGGCTGGTGCAAGTGCCAGAGCCAGGAGGTGTGGACGGAGGAGTTTGCGCGGACGGCATTCGCGGGCAGCAG
>JAPLTZ010000267.1 GCA_026397895.1 Verrucomicrobiota bacterium
GTCCACATGAAGGAGAACCCGCAGGTGCGCGGCGGAATTCACGGGCGTGGGCACGGCGGGGTCGGGTGAGACGCGCTGGTTCGATGCGTTCACGCCGTCCACCGTCTCGTTGACTTTTTGCAGCGTGACCTCGCCGACCCACAGGCCGCGCGTGGAGTTGGTTGTCGCTTGCGCCGGTCCGGAGGTCAGAAACAAAAGCGCCAAAACCGGAAAAAATTGGAGGGTGGTTCTCATGTGAGGGGTGCGGTGGACGTTAGGGTTGGTTAATTGGCCGGCGTCACATCGGAACGACTCCCCGCGACCGGCAGCCAGCATTGCGTTCCGATGTCGGTGGTGATTTTCAAAAGCGTTGATTGCGTGTCCGCCGCCATTCTTTCCGGTCGTAGCGCCAGCCAAAAACCGCGGCTCTCATTCGCATCAAAGGCGGGCATGTTGTAAATGTCCGGCAGGTCAAAGGTGGCCGCCACCACGTTTGATTCCGTGACGGCCCGCAGCACAAAGCCCAAGGGCGCTCTGGTGTTGCCGGTCACATTTTCCACCCGGACGGAAAGGGGATTTTTGGATTTATTGGCGAGCAGAACGCCGGCGGGACTCGTTCCGTTAAGGGTCACGGTCTGGCCGTTTTGGATTTTCGCGTAGAGCGGCCCTTGGTAGTCGGAACTGCCTTTACAATATATCCAGCAGGCTTCGCCCGAACGCATCTGCGTGCTTTGCGCGCGATCCACCAAAACCCACTGCTCATTCACCAGCCGGTAAATCCGATAAGGATGATGCGCATCCGACCCGTCAAAAAATTGATCGAAAGTCGGCGGCGACCATTCATCAACCCCCAAGCCAACCAAGTTGAACGAGTTTGGCTTCCACCGCACCGTTGCCAGAGTCACGTTGCCCGTCACCGTCCAAACATAATCACTCTGCGAATAGACCAGATACGCCTTATTTCCAGTCAGGTTGAAAAGTCTGGTCAAAAATGCGTCCGGTCTTGTGGGCGCATACCAAACCAGCCACCCATTTTGCTGGTTGATGTTGTTGGTCGTTGGGTTTTGGACATATTGCACTGCCAACCCATCTCCCACATACGACGCAACCATCGTTATAGGCGTGCCCCTGCAACCATCGGCCACTTGGGAATTTGTCGGTTCTACCTGCAGAAAAACCGCATTCCACCCTTTGTGCAAATTGATTGTCTGGGATCGCAAGGAATCCGCAGAAACAACCGGGCCGGACAGAATCAAAACCGACACAATTGCCAACCACGTCCAACAGAGAAATTTTTTCATAACAATATCAACCCTTTGCGCAAGAGACGCTGACAGAACTTGCGATTATTACAACATATTTTGCCACACTAAATCATTACTACTTATTTTTGTCTATGTTTACATGCTGATTTCTAATCCGTCGTTTACGGTTACACCTCAAAAAATCTCCTGTGTCAACAGAATTTCTGACAGCAATCCTATGACAACCCTATAACGCCTTTTGTGCAACTTGGGATGTCTCAACTGCCTGAAGCAATAATCCAGAAGACTGTGGCGAAGGCGAAAGCTTGCGCTTTACGGCCCGATGAAAACGCGGCCGGTCTTGTTTGTCCCCGGGAAGAAGCCGCTGCCGGTGTCGCCGTTCTGGAGGATGACACCGCTGAAGGAATACACCTTGAGCGTCGCGGGGTCGGTCGCGCTGCCGCTGAACGTGCCGGTGTTCGTGGCGATGGTGAAGGTGAGCGCGTTGCTGCTCAGATTGACGACGGCGTTGTTGGTGGTCAGGCGCACGACGTTCGTGAAGCTTTGCGCCAGGTTGCCGTTCGCCAGCCAGACCTGGCCGGTGCTGACGTTGATGACCCGCTGCCCCGCCGCCGGCGCGCGGTAGCGCGAGCCGATGATGTTCGTCTGGTAATCAAAACCGCCGGGATAGTAGGTCGCAGACTGTGCGAGTTTTATCCAGATGACCTCGCCTTCGATCTCGTTGGTGGCGACGGCGAGCCAGCCGAGTGCGAGGCCCTTGCCGGTGTAAAGCGACTGGAAGAACGGCCACTGCCCCGCCCCCGACAAGGTCGTGGTCTGCGACAGGGTGGTGTTGTCGGCCAGCTTGCCGCTGAACGTGATCTGGCCGCCGGCGCTCACGGTGACCGCGCCGTAGCTGTCGCCGCCGGGCTGGTTGGTGAAATCTTCACTGCCGGGCAGAATCATAGTGAAGCTGCCGGCCGGAGGCGCGGGATTCGTCGTGGCGTTGAAAGGCGAGCGGTTCGCCGCCAGTTCCGCCGTCCAGTGGCCCTCGGCCACCGTGCCTGTGACAGTCTGGCGGTCGGCGAGGTTCCAGTTGAGCGCGAGCACGAGCGCGTTCGTGCCGGTGCGCGGGACATTGTTCGAGGCCGAGCCGTCCACCCGCATCTGGCCCGTGAACGGCAGCGATTGTCCGGCGAGCGACAGGCTGCCGCTGTAACCGCCGCTGTCGGTCGTCGTGGTGGTGAAGTAGCCGGCGCTGCCGACGCGGACTTCGTTCGTCTCGTAGAACAGGCCGTTGTAGACGCCCTTCGCGGGGACGAACGGGTTGGTGATGAAGTTCGCCTGCAAGACAAGATTCGACTGCATTAGGAACGCCAGCGTCGGCGTGAACGCGGTGAGGCTGCCGTCCCAATTCGAGAAAACAAAACCGCTGCCCGCTGTCGCCGTCATGCTGTAGGCGCGGCCGATCTCCAGCCAGGCGTTGCTGTAGTTCGGCGAAATCGTCCCGCGCCCCGTGGTCAGGAGCGTGAGTCGGTTCGTCACCACGAATTGCAAACTGGTCGTGTTCGTCGCGGAGCGGTTGCCGGTGGCGTCCTCGGCGAAGGCGCGGACGGTGTTCGTGCCCGGCAGCAACGTCACGCCCGCCGTCCAGTTCGTCCAGACGTTCGTCGTGTCGGGCGAAGTCCAGTCGCCGCCGTTGAGCTGATACGAGACGTTGGTCACGCGCATGTTGTCGCGCGCCGTGCCGCGGACGGTGAACAGCTCGTTGCTCCAGCGCTGGCCGGAGGTCGGCGCGGTCACGGTCAGCGTGGGCTTGTTGGTGTCGAGGAAATTCACCTGCAAGGTCAGGTTGGACTGCATGATGAAAGAGAGGCTGGCGTTGGTCTTCACCGCGCCGTCCAGCCAGTTCGTCGAGACGATCCAGTTGACGAACTTGTGGCCGTTCACCGGCGTGGCGGCCGTCGTGTAGCTCCGCCCGATTTCCAGCCACGCGTTGCTGTAGTTCGGCGAGAGCGTCCCTTGGCCGGTGGCCGCGACCAGCAGGCGGTTTGTCACCACGAACTGCATCGCGACGGTGTTCGTCGCGGAGCGGTTGCCGGTGGCGTCCTCGGCGAAGGCACGGACGGTGTTCGTGCCGGGCAGGAGCGTCACCGCCGCCGTCCAGTTCGTCCACACGTTCGTCGTTGTCACCGCCGTCCAATCGCCGCCGTTGAGTTGATACGAGACGTTGGTCACGCGCATGTTGTCGCGCGCCGTGCCGCGGACGGTGAACAGCTCGTTGCTCCAGCGCTGGCCGGAGGTCGGCGCGGTCACGGTCAGCGTGGGCTTGTTCGTGTCGAGGAAGTTCACCTGTAACGTCAGGTTGGACTGCATCATGAACGTCAGGCTCGCGTTGGTCTTGGCGACGCCGTCCAGCCAGTTCGTGGCAACGATCCAGTTGACGAACTTGTGGCCATTCACCGCCGTCGCCGCCATCGTGTAGCTGCGCCCGATTTCGAGCCATGCGTTGCTGTAGTTTGGCGAGAGCGTGCCTTGGCCGGTGGCCGCGACGAGCAGGCGGTTCGTCACCACGAACTGCATCGCCACGGTGTTCGTCGAGGAGCGGTTGCCCGTGGCGTCCTCGGCGAAGGCGCGCACCGTGTTCGTCCCCGGCAGCAGAGTCACCGCCGCCGTCCAGTTCGTCCACACGTTCGTCGTCGTCACGGGCAACCAGTCGCCGCCGTTGAGCTGATACGCGACGTTCGTCACCCGCATGTTGTCGCGGGCGGTGCCGCGCACGGTGAACAGCTCGTTGCTCCACCGCTGACCGCTCGTCGGCGCGGTGATGGCCAGCGTCGGAAGATTCGTGTCCACGAAGTTCGCCTGCAAGGTCAGGTTCGACTGCATGATGAAGGAGAGGCTGGCGTTGGTCTTGACGACGCCGTCCAGCCAGTTCGTGGCGACGATCCAGTTGACGAACTTGTGCCCGTTCACCGCCGTCGCGGTCGTGGTGAAGCTGCTGCCGATTCGGAGCAGGGCGTTGCTGTAGTTCGGCGAGAGCGTGCCTTGTCCCGTGGCGCGCACCAAGAGCGTGTCGGTGACGATGCGGGTGAAACTCACCGCGCCGGTGGTGGAAAGGTTGCCGGTCGCATCGGCGGCGTAGGCTTGAAGGATATTTGTGCCGCCCTGCAACGTCAGCGCAGCGCTCCAGTTCGTCCAGTTGTTCGTCGTGGTCGCGGCATTCCAGCCCGCGCCGTTCAACTGCCACCAGACGCCGGCGAGGGCGGTGTTGTCGGCGGCGGTGCCGCGCGCGGTGAAGGTGAGGTTGCTCCAGAACTGCCCGGCGGTCGGCGCGGAGATGGCGACGGTCGGGTGGTTGGTGTCGAGGAAACTGGCGACGAGTGTGAGGTTGGACTGCATCAGGAAGGCGAGCGACGCGCCGGTGTTCGTCGCAACGGCGACGCCGTTGGTGAGCGTGACCCAATTCAAAAACCTGTAGCCGCTCACCGCCGTGGCGGTGTTCGTGTAGGTGCGGCCGAGTTCCAGCCAGGCGTTGTTGGGATAC
>JAPLTZ010000243.1 GCA_026397895.1 Verrucomicrobiota bacterium
ATCTACAACTACCGCGAACTCCGCGCCGCGCTCGAAGCCCAGGGCCACGTCTTCAAATCCACGAGCGACACCGAGGTGCTGCTCCACCTCTACGCCGAACACGGCGATGCGATGACGGCAAAACTGCGCGGCATGTTCGCCTTCGCCCTGTGGGACGGCGCGCGCAACGGCCTGCTGCTCGCCCGCGACCCGTTCGGCATCAAACCGCTCTATCTTGCCGACGACGGGAAAACTTTGCGCGTCGCGTCGCAGGTGAAGGCGCTGCTTGCGGGCGGCAAAATTGACTCCGCGCCCGCCGCCGCCGGGCAGGTTGGCTTTTTCTTGTGGGGCCACGTTCCCGAACCCTACACCTTTCACAAAAACATCCGCTCGCTGCCCGCTGGCTCGACTTTGTGGGTGGGCGCGGATGGCCGGCGCGAGCAGAAAAGTTTTTGCAGCGTCGGGGAAATTCTGCGCTCCGCCGCGCCGTGTTCGATTTCCAGCTTTCAGCTTTCAACTTTTCTCCGCGACTCCGTCGCGCACCACCTCATCGCGGACGTGCCGGTCGGCGTGTTCCTGTCGTCGGGCTTGGATTCCACCACGCTGGCGGCGTTGGCGGCGGAGCAGGGCGGCACGCTGCGGACAGTCACGCTCGGCTTCGAGGAGTTTCGCGGCACGGCGGACGACGAATCGCCGCTGGCCGAGCTGGTCGCCCGGCAATACGGCGCGCAGCACCAGACCATTTGGGTCACGCGCCGGGATTTTCAGGCCGAGGCGGAACGGATTTTCCACGCGATGGACTCGCCGAGCATTGACGGCGTGAACACCTACTTCGTGAGCCTCGCGGCGAAGCGCGCGGGGCTGAAGGTCGCGTTGTCCGGCTTGGGCGGCGACGAATTGTTCGGCGGCTATCCGAGCTTCCGGGAAATTCCGCGCATCGTGAACGCGCTCGGTTTTCTGCCGCCGGGCAACGGCGTGGGCAAAGCGTTCCGCGCCGTTTCCGCGCCGGTGCTGAAGCGGTTCACCTCGCCGAAATACGCCGGGCTGCTCGAATACGGCGGCGGTTACGGCGGCGCGTATCTGCTGCGGCGCGGGATGTTCATGCCGTGGGAGTTGCCGGAATTTCTCGACGCCGACCTGGTGCGCGCGGGGTGGGACGAATTGCAGACGCTCGTCCGCTTCGACGCGACGGTTGCCGGCCTGCGGTCGTCGCGCGCGAAAGTTTCCGCGCTGGAACTGAACTGGTATATGCGCAACCAACTGCTGCGTGATTCCGACTGGGCGGGCATGGCGCATTCGCTGGAAATCCGCGTGCCGCTGGTGGATGTGGAGCTGCTGCGCGCCGTCGCGCCCGCGCTGGACGCGAACCCGCCGAGCAAGCGCGACATGGCCGATGCCCCGCAGAAAAAACTGCCGCCGGAAATCCTCAACCGGCCGAAGACCGGCTTCCAAGTTCCGGTGCGCGAGTGGCTGTTGGAGGAAAAGCTGCCTGCCGCGCCGAAGCGCAGCGAAGGCGGGAAAGCGGAAAGCAGAAAGCTGAAACCGGAGCCGCGCGGGTTGCGCGGCTGGGCGCGGCAAGTTTACCGGCAATTTACCGGCAACTGATGAAAATTCTCTCGCTAGTCACGGATGCGTTTGGCGGCCACGGCGGCATCGCCAAGTTTAACCGTGATCTGCTCACGGCATTGTGTGCCGCGCCGGATGTGCAAGGCGTCACGGCTTTGCCGCGCTTGCTGCCGTCGCCGGTGGGTGAGTTGCCGGCCAAGCTGGATTTCGACACGCGGGGTGTGGGCGGGAAGTTGCGTTACGCGCTGGCGGTTTTGAAAGCGGCAATCCGAAATCGAAAATCGGAAATCATTTTGTGTGGCCACATCAATCTTTTGCCGCTGGCGTTTCTGGCGCGACTGGTCTGCCGCGCGCCGGTGGTGCTGGTGATTCACGGCGTGGATGCCTGGCAGCCGACGCGGAGCGGGCTGGTGAACCGTCTCGCGCGGCGGGTGGACGCGGTCATCGCGGTGAGCGAGTTCACGAAGCAGAAGTTTCTGGCGTGGGCGCAGCCGGTGCGGGCGCGGGGTTTTGTGCTGCCAAACTGCGTTGACCTCGCACGCTTCACGCCCGGCCCGAAGAGTCCGACGCTGCTGGCGCGTTACGGCTTGCAGGGCAAGACCGTGCTGCTGACCGTCGCGCGGCTTTCGGCGGTGGAGCGTTACAAGGGGCACGACCAGATTCTGGAATTGCTGCCGGCGCTGGCGGCACAGATTCCGAACGCGAGTTACCTGGTCGTGGGCGATGGCGATGACCGCGAACGGCTGGAGCGGAAGGCGATCGAACTGGGCGTGCGGGAGCGCGTTGTTTTCGCCGGGAAAATTGCCGAGGCGGAAAAGGTGGAGCATTACCGGCTGGCGGATGTGTTCGTGATGCCGGGGCGCGGTGAAGGTTTCGGCATCGTCTATCTCGAAGCGCTGGCGTGCGGCGTGCCGGTGGTGGCGAGCAAGGTGGACGCGAGCGCGGAGGTGGCGCGCGGCTGCGAGCTGGCGGTCACGGTCGCGCCGGATGATTTGCGGGAGATTCGGGAGGGAATTCTTGCGATGCTGAAAGCGCCCCACGGCGTCGCGCCGGAACGTGCGCGATATTTTTCCGACCGGAACTTCAATCAGCGGTGTCTTGAAATCCTCGACCAGCTGCGCCGGGGCGACCGAAATTGAAAAGCTGAAAGCTGAAAGCTGAAAATAGAAATGGATTTCAACTTTCTGCTTTTCTAGCTTCGTCGGATGGGATGCTCGATGACCTGCGCGGGGTTGCCTTGGGCGAGGGCGTTGGCGGGAATGTCCCGGAACGTCACGCTGCCGGCGGCCAGCACCGCGCCGCCGCCGATTTCCACATCCGGGCCGACAAACGCCTGCGCCGCCACCCAGCAGCCGGAGCGCAGCACGATGGGCTTCGTTTTCAGCGCGAAAGTTTCCCGGCGGAAATCGTGCGAGCCGGTGCAGAGGAACGCGCGTTGCGAAACGCACACGCTGGATTCGATCGTGACCGGGGCGAGGTTCAAAATCATGACTTCCTCGCCGAGCCAGACGTGGTCGCCGACGGTCAGCCGCCACGGGAAGGTGATGTTGACCTGGGCGCGGATGACGACGCCGTGGCCGACCTGCGCGCCGAACCGGCGCAGCCAGAAGACGCGCACCGCCGAAGGCATCGGCCAGGGCGGCAGGAAGAACAGGCATTTGACGGCGACCCACAGGATTTCCTTGAGCCGCGAGGCGCCGCGGTCGAATTCTTTCGCGCTGTAAAGGCCGAGGTCCATGCGGCAGGTTAGCGGGCGGCGGCGGGTTTTCGCAATTCCCAATTCACGGCGCGGCGGCGGGTCGCGACAGGCTGGAGAGGATGGCGCACAGGACGAGGAACAGGAACACGATGGAATAGATCTGGAATGGGAAATCGAACCGCGCGTGCGCGAGACAGCCGAGCAGCGCGAGCCAGAGGAGCGCGGTGAACCGCCAGCCGCATTGGATGCCGCCGGGCAGCAGCCGGCGCGTGGCGACGAGGAGGAACGCGGCGGCGATGAGCGCGCTGCCGAGCCGGGCGACGGTGCGCAGGCCCTCCGCCCCGCGGCCGAGGTGGGTGGGCGAGGCGATGGTCGCCACCGCGCGTACCGTGCGCAGGGGCGCACGTGCCCGGCCCGGTGCCGAACAGGCGGTGTTCGTCCGCCATCAGGTGGCCGACCTCATACATCCGCTCGCGCTCCGTCAGGCTGCTGAATTCCTTCATCCGCTCGCCGAGTTTCTGGCCGCCCATCGCGAAGCCAATCCACAGCGTGACCGCGACGAAGAGGAACAGGCCGAACTTGGTCGCGCCGTGCGCCCGTTTCAGCGCGGCCAGCAGCACCAATCCGGCGACGGCCAGCCCCGTGATGGCGATGATGGCCCCGCCGCGGCTGGCGGAGACGATGGGGCAGACGACCATGACCGTCACGGCGGGCAACAGCAGATGATGCCAGCGGGTCGCGGCGCGGCCGGTGTGGGCGGCGGTGAACAGCGCCGCGCGCCGCAACGTCCACCAGAACGCCAGCGTCACCGGCCAAAGCAGGTTGAAAAATTGCGCCGCGTTGCTGCGGTAGGCATACGGGCCGAACTGATACTGCGCGCTGTGGTTGCTGCGCGTGGGCAGATACCAGAGCAGTTTGTCGGTGCCGCTCAGGCGCTGGGCGAG
>JAPLTZ010000440.1:0-1690 GCA_026397895.1 Verrucomicrobiota bacterium
GTCGTGATTGGTGACATGCCGGAATTCACCATCAGCCCTGTCTGGAAATAGATTCCAGACACCCCGCTCCAGCACGAGCCGGCGAACACCTTCTGCACGGCACTTCGCGATGGCATCACGCAACGTCGGCACAGCATCCGAACCATCGGATGGTGGTGATAATTTGAGTTCCCGGTCAGCCGCCGCGCAAGGATAAGGCAAGCCAACCAGCAGAAAAAACACTCCAGCCAGCGCAGCGCGAAACACAGATACCCCTTGGTTTTTCATAGTCATTTCAATCACCTTCTCTCCAATGGTGTCTTCTCAAAATCAGTTTCATTGACCCAATCGGTCTTGACCCTCTCGCCATTCATGAAGCGCTCGTAAAAATTGCGCTCCGCCCCGGCATACGGTTCGGCCTCGAACACGCCGCCGTTGTCTACCATGCGCGGGTCGCTCTGCCGCTTGAGCTCGGCGAAAAGCTGCCGCTGCAACTTCTCCTTGCGCGTCTGCTGCTCCGGCGACGCCGCGAGATTTTTCAAACAATCGGGATCGATTTTGAGATTGTAGAGTTCCTCCTCCGCGCGCTTGCCGAAACACAACGCCCAGAAGCGGTCAGCCGCGTCTTTGCGATGGGCGTCCAAAATAAACGTCTTCGTCGCGCCGCCGTCGGTGTTGAGATAGCCAGTCTCCGGGTTGCCCGCCGGCCAGCGCGTCGGCTCGAAGTTACGCAGGTAAAGCCAGCCGTCCTTGATGATGCTGCGGATGGGATAACCCCAGTCGTGCGGGCGGCCCACGTCGTGCCGCTCTTGGCCGAGCAGGACGTGGTCGCGCGCGGGATTCACGCTGCCGGATTTCTGGGAGTTGAAAATATCCGCGAGGCTGCGCCCGGCGGCGGCGGGCATGCCGGTCTGCGCCCACTTCAACCCCGCGACCTCGATGAACGTTGGCGCGAAATCAATGAAGCTCACGTAGTCGCTGACGGCGCGGCCCGGCGCGCGGATGCCACGTTTCCACATCGCGGCAAACGGCATGTGATTGGCCGTCTCGTATTCGTTGCCCTTGGCTCGCGGGAACGGCATGCCGTTGTCTGAAGTCACCACCACCAGCGTGTTGTCGAGCTGACTGCGCTTTTCCAGTTCCGCCAGCATCCGGCCGAGGTGACGGTCGAAATGCTCCACCTCGAACGCGTAATCGAGCAGGTCGTTGCGGACGGTTTCGTTGTCCGGCCAATAACCCGGCACGCGATCCACGTCGCTGGTCTTTTTGCCGCCCTTGGCCGCGCCGCTGCCGTATTCGTAAGCGCGATGCGGCTCAATGCTGCCATACCAGAAGCACCACGGCTGATTCGTCGGCGCGGCATCGAGGAAGTCGGCGAAGTTGGCGGCGTAATCATTGCTGCTGATGCCTTCGGTGGGCGGGGTTGCGGTGCGGCGGTTGAACGGCCGCCCGGTTAGTTCGCGCAGCTTTCCGGTGGCATTTGTAGCGACGCCCGGGGCCCAGCCTTTGGCTGTCATACCTATGAAATAGCCGTTGCTGCCAAGCGCCTCGACATAGCTCTTAAATTCCAACGGGAAGAACGCAACGTGATTACCCGCCGCCTTGAGCTGCCATGAGTTGCGCCCAGTGAGAATGCACGCACGTGACGGCGCGCATTTGGCGTTGGGCGTGTAAGCGTTGACGAATAGCAAGCCCTCCCGCGCCAAGCGAT
>JAPLTZ010000440.1:1711-3354 GCA_026397895.1 Verrucomicrobiota bacterium
GCCAAGCGATCGAACGCGGGCGTCTGCACCCATTTGCAGCCGTATGCGCCAGCATGCGGATACGACCAATCATCGGCGATGGCAAACAGGATGTTAGGACGCAGCGGCTCGACGGGGGAAAGTAAACCACCGTGGAGGCTCATGACGCTGGCGACAAGACAGAGTATTATTTTCATGTTTGGTCAGTGATTCATGTTTGGTAAAAAAAGATAGATGCCCACGGCCTATTCTTTCAACAAAAACAGCCCTTCTTGAGGGCCGAGTGTCAGGTGTGTGCTGACGCGCTTGCCATTGTTTGCCAAGGTGTCCTGATGCGCCGTGGCTTTGAGCCGGCGGAATTGTTTCCCGGGGAACAGTTTTGAAAGCTCGAAAGTGTAAGTTCGAGACGAAGGGTTGGCGACCACGAGTCCGTGCTCGAACTCGCGGAACATCACGTCCGGACACGCGTGGATCGTAATGGCGCTAATCCAGACCGGCTTGGCCGACTCGACGACAAATTCCAAATCAACCTGAGGAGAACGCACGTCATTGTAGTAGAAGCCAGACGTGAAGTCCCGGCGGGAGTTTCCGTTTCGCTTTCCCTGCGGGCGGGGGCGACATGGACATCGCCCCAATAACTCTGATCGGCCACGGTGTTGTTGTTCGGCCCGCAGTCTGAGATAAATTTCAGCCATACCACCTGACCAGCCCATTCCTTGAGGGATACGGCGTGGCGAGTCCATTTACTTGTCTTCTCATGCGCCCGGAAAAGTTCCTTGAACCCGCCGGTCTCGCCAGCGCGTTCGGGCGCGGCTTGCACGATAAAAGTCACGCCATCGCCCTTGGCCGCGCCATTGGCACTCAAGCCGGTATCAAATTCCAGCACGCCATTTGGCGGCACAGACACGCGCCTCTCCCAGAAAGTGTAGCCTTTCGCGCTGCCCATGTATGGCGGATGGACAAAATAGGCCACGCGCGTCTCGCCGCCGAGCTTGGTCGCCACCTCATAACGCACGTCCGCGCCAGAGTCAGGATCAATCGGCGTTTCCTTTCCGCTGCGCCACGCCATGCCGGCGGTTGGCAGAGTGTCCGACACCACCAAGCGATTGGCTGGAGCGCGGCGCGGGCGATGATGGAAATGAACAAATCCGGCCCGGCACAAGGCACGTCTTTCAACCGCACGCGAAACTGCGTTGCGCCCGGTTTCTTGCCCGTGAGTTTCACCGCACCCTGGTCAAATTCAACGCGCGCCTCGTCGCTTTCAAAACGACGCAGCAGTTCCTCGCTGACAGGCTTGCCCGCACCGCGCATCAAGTCCGGTTCGCGCGTCGCCAGATGAACAGCTGGACCTACGGGTTTGCCCAGCCAGCCAAGTCGCTTCTCGGCACCCATAACGAACTCGTCCCAAATCGGCAGCGCGTGTTTGCCGCCTCCCGGCGGCGCAAAGGCGTAGCAGATGGCCGAATCGGTGAAGACGCCAGCGGCGAACACGAGGCGATGAATGTTAAGCGGCACATCAGGCTGCTTCCACACCCCGGCTGTCTCGGCGGGAATGACATATTTGTGGTTGATGTAGTTGAAGACCGGCGACCGCGCGTTCTGACTCCAGAAAAAATGCCGGTTCAATCCGCCGGACCAATCGTGGATTTCCTGATCGAACAAGT
>JAPLTZ010000177.1:0-8072 GCA_026397895.1 Verrucomicrobiota bacterium
CTGGAAGGCGTGCAGCGCGAGGCCATCGTGGGCAGCCGCACGACGCTCGACGTGCTGAATGCCGAGCAGACGCTGCTTACCTCCCGCGTGACGCTGGTGCGCAACCTGGGCAGCTTGATCAATGCTTCCTATGGCGTGGCATCGGCGGGCGGGCGGCTGACGGCACGGGATCTTAACCTCAATGTGCCGTTGTACGACGAGACCGCCTACTACAAGGCGGTGCGCAACCGACTGATCGGCACCGGCGACCAGGCCACCAACCAGCCCGGCCGCTTCTACCTCATCAAATCACCGTGAGGCAAGCCGCCGCCGCCCGGCGATTATGATGACGAGTAGGATTGCGATTATGACGCGGCAGGTGCGGGGATGGACTTGCACGCCGCGCCGCGTCTTCGCATACTGCGGGACAATTTTTAACAAATTATGAACCCCACACCCATCCGTGTCGCGATCACCGGCGCTGCCGGCCAGATCGGTTATTCCCTGCTGTTCCGCATCGCCTCCGGCGCGATGTTCGGCCCGAACCAGCCCGTCATCCTCCACCTCATCGAAATCCCCGATGAAAAAGCCCTCGCCGCGCTCGGCGGCGTCTGCATGGAACTCGAAGACTGCGCGTTCCCGCTGCTCAAGGGCATCGTCCCCACCTCCAGCCTCGACGAAGGCTTCAAGGGCGTGAACTGGGCGCTGCTCGTCGGCGCGGTTCCGCGCAAAGCCGGGATGGAGCGCAAAGACCTCCTCGGCATCAACGGCAAAATCTTCACCGGCCAGGGCCAGGCCATCGCCCGCAACGCCGCCAGCGACGCCCGCGTGCTCGTCGTCGGGAATCCCTGCAACACGAATTCCTTCATCGCCAAGAGCAACGCCGCCGGCATTCCCAACGACCGTTTCTTCGCCATGACGATGCTCGACGAGAACCGCGCCAAGACGCAGCTCGCCAAGAAGGCCGGCGTGGACGTCACCGCCGTCAGCAACCTCGCCATCTGGGGCAACCACAGCGCCACAATGTATCCCGATTTCTTCAACGCCAAGATCAACGGCCAGCCCGTCACCAGCGTCATCAAGGACGAGGCGTGGCTGAAGGGCGACTTCATCACCACCGTGCAGCAGCGCGGCGCGGCCATCATCAAGGCGCGCGGCCTCTCCAGCGCGGCGAGCGCGGCGAACGCCGTCGTGGACACCGTCCGCAACCTCACCACGCCGACGAAGGCGGGCGAGTGGTTCAGCGTCGGCGTCTGCACGCCCGGCGATTACGGCATCGAGAAGGGCCTCATCTTCAGCTACCCCATCCGCACCGACGGCAAGAAGTGGGAGATCGTGCAAGGCGTTCCGCTCAACGACTTCAGCAAAGCCAAGATCGCAGCCACGGAAGCCGAATTGAAGGAAGAGAAGAGCATGGTCGCCGACCTGCTGCCGAAATAAATCACGCCGGGAGGGACGGCGTGCCGCCGTCCCCAATTTAATTTAGCAGTCGGCCACATGATTGATGGCGGGTTGGCGGAATCCGCGCTAATCTCCGCCATGTTCGTCATCGGACTCGGCACCGCCACGCCGCCGCACCGCTACACCCAACGCGAATGTTGGGATGCGTTTCAGCACGCGGCGGCGTTCCATCAACTCGCGCCCCGCTCCCAGGCCATCCTGAAAAAAGTTCTCTGCGGCGACAACGGCATCGCCGCCCGCCACCTCGCGCTTGGTTCGATTTTGGAAGCGTTCGACCTGACGCCCGACACGCTGCACGCCCGCTTTGTCAAACACGCCCCCGCGCTCGCCACCGAAGCCGCCTGCCGCGCGCTGGCCGACGCGCATTGCGCGGCGCACGAGATTGATGCCGTCCTCATCAGCACCTGCACCGGCTATCTGTGTCCCGGACTCACGAGCTACGTCAGCGAACAGCTCGGCCTGCGCCCGGACGCGCTCGCGCTCGACCTCGTCGGCCAGGGCTGCGGCGCCGCCCTGCCGAATCTGCAAACCGCCGCTGCCCTGCTCGCCGCCGGGCGCGCAAAAAAAACGCTGTCCATCTGCGTCGAGGTTTGCAGCGCCGCATTTTTTCTCGACGACGATGCCGGCGTGCTGATCAGCGCCTGCCTGTTTGGCGACGGCGCGGGTGCAGCGGTGCTCGCCGCCCAGCCGCAGACGGGCCGGCGGCAACTCAAATGGATCACCGGCAGCTCCCGCCTCCAGCCCGCCGCGCGCGACCTGCTGCGGATGGAGCAGAAAAACGGCATGCTGCGCAACATCCTCAAGCCGGAGGTGCCGGCCGTCGCCGCGCAGCTCGCCCGCGATATTTTCCACGACACGCTCGCCGCCGACGGCGTCCCGCGCACGGAAATCACCGGCTGGATTCTGCACACCGGCGGCCGCGACGTCCTCCTCGCGTTGCGCGAACAACTCGGCCTGACCGAAGCCGACGTGCGGCACAGTGCCGCCGTGCTGCGCGAGTTTGGCAATATCAGCAGCCCGACGGTTTTCTTCGTGCTGCAAGCCGCCCTGCGCGACGAGTCTCCCGGCGGCCTGTGGTGGATGAGCGCGTTCGGCGCGGGATTCAGCTGCCACGGCGCACTGTGGGAAGTGACATGAAACGCATCGTCGAGCCGGAACTGCTGGACGAACTACCGCCATCTGATCCGCAGGCAATCCATTCGCGCCGCGACCTGCGGCGGCTGAACCGGATCATGCGCCACGCGGAACTTCTGTGCGCCACGACCGCCGCCAGTCTCCCGCAACCGCCGCGAACCATCGCCGATCTCGGCGCGGGTGACGGCTCATTGCTGCTCGCCATCGCCCGCCGGATGCACGCCCGCTGGCCCGGCGTGCGCGTCGTCCTCGTGGACCGGCAGAAAAATATTTCTGCGGACACGCTGGCGGAATTCCGCGACCTCGGTTGGACTGCCGAAGCGGTGACCGCCGACGTGTTTGTTTGGCTGGCCACCGCATCCAGTTCCACCGACATGATGGTCGCCAATCTGTTTCTGCACCACTTCGCCGATGAAAAGTTGGCGGAGTTGCTCCGGCTGGTCGCTCCGCGGACGGATTTTTTCATCGCCAGCGAAACGCGCCGCACCTGGCCGGCGTTGACGGCGGGACGGTTGCTGGGATTGATCGGCTGCAACGCCGTCACGCGCCACGACGCGCGCATCAGCCTGCATGCCGGCTTTGTCCGCCGCGAACTTTCCGCACTCTGGCCGGCGGCGAGCGGGTGGAAACTCGAGGAGCGGGGCGCGCTGATCTTCACGCACCTGTTCACCGCCCAACGCACCCGATGAAACCGGTCGTCATCATCGGCGGCGGACTGGCCGGGCTGACGCTCGGCATCGCCCTGCGCCGCCACGAAATCCCCGTCGCGCTGCACGAGGCGGGGAGCTACCCGCGCCATCGCGTCTGCGGCGAATTCATCAGCGGCCGCGGACTGGAAACTTTGGCGCGGCTCGGCCTGTGCCCGTTGTTGGATCGTGCCGAAGCAGTGCGCGCCAGCACCGCCGCTTTCTTTTCCGAAACCAAGTCAACTTCACCCCGGCCATTGCCCACGCCAGCTATTTGCCTGTCGCGCTTCGAACTGGATGCGGCGCTGGCGCAAGAATTTTCCCGGTGCGGCGGCGATCTGCGAACGAACGACCGCTGGCAGGAAAATTTCGGGGAAGGAATTGTCCGCGCCACCGGAAGGCGATTGCAGCCGGAAGAAAACCGCAGCCGCTGGTTCGGCCTGAAAATCCACGCCCGCAACGTCGCGCTCACAGCGGATCTCGAAATGCATCTCTCGCCGCGCGGTTATGTGGGATTGTGCCGGATCAACGGCGGCGCGGTGAACGTGTGCGGACTCTTCCGCCGCCGCGCCAACGACTCCGCAACTCCAAAAAACTGGCGGGAGTGGCTGGGCGGCAAAACCGGTTCACCGCTGCATCGGCGACTGGCGACGGCGGTTTTCGATGACGCATCGTTCTGCGCCGTCGCCGGACTTTCGCTGCGGCCGCAGCAAGCCGGAGCGCGCCCGGAATGTTGCCTCGGCGACGCCATCACGATGATTCCGCCCGTCACGGGAAACGGGATGTCCATGGCATTTGAATCGGCAGAGCTGGCCGTTGAACCTTTGGCCGCGTGGAGTCGCGGCGAAATTTCGTGGGCGGCGGCGCAACAGCAAATCGCCCGCCGCTGCGACACAGCGTTCGCCCGTCGTCTGGCATGGGCGAAATGGTTGCAGCGCGCCATGCTCACGCCCGCTTTGCAAAACCCGCTCATCACGCTGGCCGCGCGCAGCGATTGGTTTTGGCGAACGGCATTTGAACAGACGCGCTGATTTGATACACTCGCCGCGTGAAATCGCTCGCCGACTGCAAGCTCTACGCCTTCGTGGACACCGCCTACCTGCACGGCCGCGCGCCCGAAGTTGTGGCGCAGCAGCTCTGCGACGGCGGCGCGGACCTCATCCAGCTCCGCGCCAAGACCTCCACGGCCGCCGAAATCCGGCTCATGGCGGAAAAGATTCTGCCAGTCACCCGCCGCGCGAACGTCGGCCTCGTCATCAACGACCATCTGGAAATCGCCCGCGAAGTCGGCGCGGAAATCTGCCACCTTGGGCAGGAAGATTTTTTTGGAACGGGGAATGCGGAATGCGGAGTGCGGAATGTTTCCGAACTCCGAACTCCGAACTCCGAACTCCGCATTGGCCTCTCGACGCACGCCACCGAACAAGCCGCCCGCGCCGTGGCGGCGGGCGCGGACTACGTGGCTATCGGCCCGATTTACGCCACCGGCACCAAACCCACCGCCAAGCCGGTAACGCTGGATTACGTCCGCTGGGCGGCGGCGAACGTGCGCGTGCCGTGGTTCGCCATCGGCGGCATCAACCTGCAGACCCTCGACGCCGTCCTCGCCGCCGGCGCGACGCGCGTCTGCGTCGTCTCCGCCATCCTCAATGCACCGGACGTGGCGCAGGCATGCGCGGAATTCCGCAAGCGGCTGTAGCCGCGCTTGCCCGCGCGCCGGCGGTCGCCTATTTTACGCGCGATTTACAACTCGAAACCAGAAACTCAAAACCCAAAACCAACACATGAGCGTTTTAATCGTCGGCACGACCGCACTCGATTCCATCAAGACCCCCACGCGCGAAAACCCGCGTCTGCTTGGCGGCTCGGCCAGCCATGCGGCGGTGGCGGCGAGCTTTTTCTCGCCGGTGAAACTCGTCGGCGGCGTCGGCGAAGATTTCCCCAAGAAATACATCGCGCTCTACCGCAAGCACGGCATTGACCTCGCGGGCTTGCAGATTCTGCCGGGCAAAACCTTCCACTGGTCGGGCGAATATGAGCTGAACATGAACAACCGCCGCACGCTCGCCACGGAGCTGGGCGTCATCGAGACGTTCCAGCCCAAGCTACCGTCGGCGTATCAGAAGTCCGCGTTCGTGCTGCTCGGCAACATCGCCCCTGCCCTGCAACTTTCCGTGCTCGACCAGATGAAGAAGCCCAAGTTCGTCGTCGCCGACTCGATGGATCTGTGGATCAACATCGCACTCGCCGACCTGCTCAAGCTGCTCAAGCGCGTGGACGGCTTCGTGCTGAACGACAGCGAGGCGGAGTTGCTCACGAAGGAGGACAACCTTTTCCGCGCGCTGAAGAAGATTCACGCGCTCGGCCCGAAATATGTCATCATCAAGAAAGGTTCGCACGGCTCGGTGCTGTCCGGGCCGAAGGGCGTGTTCATCTGCCCCGCGTATCCGCTCCGCACCGTGGAAGACCCGACGGGCGCGGGCGATTCGTTCGTCGGCGGCATGATGGGCTATCTCGCCACGGCCAAGGGTTCGGTGGACGCGAACATCCACCGCGCGATGGTCTACGGCAGCGTGACGGCGAGTTTCTGCTGCGAAGGTTTCGGGCTGAACCGCACCACGAAGGTCAAGCGCGCGGACATCAACCGCCGCGTGCAGGAACTGGAAAAGCTGACGAAGTTCTGAATCAGCGCTCGACGACGCGCTCGGTCTTGACGAGGCCGGCGGCGGCTTGCACCAGTCCGCCGCGGGTGTTGTTGGAGAATTCGGCGTCGCGGAGAGAGTTGTTCACGCAGGAAGCGTCGTTCGCCCGGAACGCCGCGCCGCCGCAATCGCTCACCACCATCTCGGCAAAGGTGTTGTTCGCGCATTCCGTTCCCGGCGTCAGCGTCCAGCCGTTCGCCGTCTCGCCGCCCGCCTGCGCCATGAACACGCCGTCGTTCCGGTTCTGGCGGATGATCAAATCCTGAAAGACATTCCCGGACGAGTAGCGCATGAAGATGCCGAGGTCGTTTCCGGCGAGGACGGATTCGCTGATGATGTTGTGGTTGAAGGCGAGGTCGAGCGAGATGCCGGCGGCCTGGTTGTCGTGCAGGTTCATCTTGGTGAAGACGCTTTCCTCGGTGCGGTAGCAGGCGAGGCCGTCGAACTCGTTGTCAAACGCCTCGAAATCGCTGACGGTGAGATGGCGGACGCCGTTCGCCGTGACCAAGCCGCCGGAACGGCAATGCGCGGCAACGACGCGTTCCACGGTGGAATCTGCCACGGCCTGAATCATGACGCCGTTGTTCTGGATGTATGAATTGTTGACAGGGCTGGGCCAAGTTTCGACAGATTGACGGGCGCGGTTGCCGTCAATGGTCAGGTCGGCGAGCCGCAGACCGGTGACGATGTTGGTGGGATTTGCCTCGGCTGAACCAAGAAGCACGACGGGGCAGTTCGCACCGTCGACGAGCCACAGGACTGTCGCAAGCCCGCTGCCGCGCAGGGTTTGCCGGTCGCGATTCAGGACGATGGGCTGGCGGATTTCGTAGCGGCCGGCGGCGAGGACGACTTCCCCGCCTTCCGCCGGCAACTGGTCGAGCGCCTTCTGGATTTCCGCGCCGGTGACGCCGGCGGACAGGTTCACAACGGTGGAGAAAGCAGAGAGTGGATAGGAGACGAGAATGCAGATGGCTAACCCGACGAACCACCGGGCGGCTGGGAGGCAGATTGTTTGCTGCTCCTTCATGCTGATGCAAGATTGCACAGCATCAGGCGGGCCACTAGAAATATTTTCCGGTTTTGGAAATTATTTTCGGGCGCAACAAAACCCGAAACCTTCCGGGATTCCGTCAAATGCGGACGCCGGGCGCGGGCTTGTCCTTGTCGGCCTTGTTCAGCACGCGCATGTCGAGGCCGTCGTAGATGACGAGCGAGTTGGGCGCGACGCTGTCCATGATGAAGACGTTGCCGCCGATGGTGGTGCCCGCGCCGATGACGGTGTCGCCGCCAAGAATGGTCGCGCCGGGATAGATGGTGACGTGGTCTTCGATGGTGGGATGGCGCTTTTTGCCGCGCAGTTGCTCGACGTGGGACGTGGATTTCGCGCCGAGCGTGACGCCGTGATACATCTTCACATGGTTGCCGATGGTGGCGGTCTCGCCGACGACGGTGCCAGTGCAGTGGTCCACGAAGAAGTGCGTGCCGATTTTCGCGCCGGGGTGCAGATCCATGCCGGTGCGGGCGTGCGCCCATTCGGTCATGATGCGGGGGATGAGCGGGATGTGCTTCTGATAAAGTTCGTGGGCGAGGCGCTGCACGGCGATGGTCTCGATGAACGGATAGGCGACGATGACTTCCTCCTTGCTCAACGCGGCGGGGTCGCCGGCGTAGGCGGCCTCGACATCGGTCTGCAGGATTTCGCGGACTTGGGGCAGGCGGTTGAGGAATTCGCGGGTGATGGTGTGCGCGGCCGTGGTGATGTCTTTCTTCGCGAGGTCGGCGGGCGGGTTGTATTCGAGGCTTTTGCGGATTTCGTCTTCGAGCGCGCCGAGGACGGAATCGAGCAGGACGGCGGTTTCGGCCTTGAGTTCGGAAGAGTGAATCAACTTTTCGTCGAAGAATCCGGGGAATAGCAGCCGCAGCAGGTCCACGGTGATAAGCGAAATGGTGCGCTTGGACGGCAGGTTTTTGCCGTCGAGATGGTTGATGCCGCCGTAACGGGCGTAGGAGGCGATCAGGTCGTTCGTCAACTGGGTGACGGTTGCTTTCACGGGGAAAGTATTCCGCAGGCGGCGGGCAAAGGCAAGCCGGACGGCGGACCGGGAAACAA
>JAPLTZ010000177.1:8146-12331 GCA_026397895.1 Verrucomicrobiota bacterium
AAACCACGCAACGATTACTTCTTCTTGCCGTGCTTGCCCTTGGCGGGAGTCGCCGGGGTCAGGCTGGTCTTGAGCGTGGCGATTTCGGTGTCGTCCAGCTTGCCATCGGTGTTGGCGTCGTATTGCTTGAGGATTTCGGTCTTGTTCGCCTCGAAATCCTTCTTCAAGGCGTCGGTCTCGCTGTCGCTCAGCTTGCCGTCCTTGTCGGTGTCGAACTGGGCGAGGATGGCGGAGCTGCTGGAAGCAGGCGCGTCAGCCTTGTCTTTCTTCTTGTGTTTGCCCGCGTAAGCCGGATTGGCGACGACCAGCCCGAGGACGCAGAGGCTCAATGTGACGATCAGTGTTTTTTTCATATTTCCCTGTTGCAATCTGCCACCGCTTCGGCCGGACTTTTTCGCCCACACAGGCGAACGTCACGCCGGATCAGCGCGGCTCTGATTGCCAGTTAATGGGCAGGACGCCCTGCCCGCCGGAAAGGTTACAGCCCGCCCGCCCGCTGCCAATCACAAACACACCCGCCTCACACAAACGGAATAACCGTCCAGCGCTCCCGCCAACGCAGTTTTCTGGACAGGGTCTTCGGCAGCGCCGCCAACTGACGGAACGGCCGCGTCACCTCCGCCTTGATTTTCCGCAGAAAGGTCTTGGGCAAAGGCGGCGGGATTGGCGGCTGAATCGAGCTTTCCATTTCCGGAATGACGATGCCCTGCCGGATGCGCGCGCCCTGCACGCACAACGCCGGGATGAGTTGGTAAACCGGATGATGCCGCCGCAACGCCTCCTCGTTGAACACGAGCCGGTCGGCGGAACGATCCAACTCCTCCGCGCGCCGCAGCAAATCCGCCGCACCCCGGCGGCTGACGATGTAGCCCGCCGTCCCGAAATGCTGCGAGCGCAACACCGCCAGCGAGCGGTCCAGCCCCGACCGCACCACCCGCTCGATGAAAACCTGGTGCATGGCCGTCTCGATTTTCAGCACGTCGCAGCCGACGGGAATCCACGATTCGTCGCCGATGAACCGCGCAAAATCCGGGCTGACGTGGATGTCGTCCTCCAGCACGCAGGCAAACCTTTCCGTGCCCGCCAGAAATTCCCGCCAGACGACGCGGTGACTCCATGTGCACGCGCGGTCGAATTTGGAAATCCGCCCCGCGTCCGCCGGCTTCGACAAATCGCGATGCTCCGAACCCGGCACCGTGTGGCCGTCCACCGCCGCGATGCGCTGGAACGGCACGCCGCGCAACTCCTCCGTCATCCGACGCAACCGTTCCGGATGCCGGTCCAGATTGATCAGGTAGACTTGCATGACTATTTCCCTGCGGCACCGCCGACTTCCAAGATCGCCTTCACCACCGCGTCCACGCTGATGCCGGTCATGCAACGGAAATCCACCGGGCACTCGCGCAGAAAACACGGCGCGCACGCCGCGTCCGTCTGCAAAATCTTCGCGTTGGCCGAAAAGACCGGCCCCGTCAGTTCCGGCGAGGTGCTGCCGAACGGCACGACCACCGGCACGCCCAGCGCGGCGGCGACGTGCATCGGGCCGGTGTCGTTCGTCAGGACGACGCGGCAGAGTTTCAGCAGCGCCATCAGTTCGCGGAGCGTGGTCTGGCCGGCCAGGTTTTTGAGTGCGGAGTGCGGAGTGCGGAGTGCGGAATCAATTTGCCCTGCCAACTCCACATCGCCCTTGCCGCCAAAGATGAGCCACGCGCAGCCGGTGCGCTGCTGGATTTCCCGCGCGGCGGCGATGAATTTCTCCGCCGGCAAGCGTTTCGCCGGGCCGTATTCCGCGCCGGGGTTCAGGCCGAAAACCGGCCCGGAGATTTTCTGCAAACCAAACTTCTGTTTCACCGCCGCCACTTCTTCCGGCGTCACCGCCAACTGCGGCGCGAGCGGCGCGGCCTCCGCTCCGAGCGCGGCGGCGAGGTGGAGATACTCGTGGATTTGATGGGCGGCACGGTTGGGAGTTGGGAGTTGGGAGTTGGGAGTTGGGGAAGCGATCAACCGTTGGATTTCTGTCAACGTGCGTTTGCGCATCGTCACCGCTTCGGCGCGGAGCGGGACCGCAGTCGTCAAAAACCAATTTCGCCACGGCCGCGCGTGGCCGAGGCGTTGCGGGATGCGCGCCAGGAAAACCTCCAGCGCGGAACGCGGCGAGTTCGGCAGCACGAGCGCGAGGTCGAATTTCGCAGCGCGCAGCTTCGCGGCGACGGCGAGCAAGCCCTCGCCGGTCGGGAAGGCGATCACTTCGTCCAGCGCCGGATGGTTTTGCCAGAGGTCGGCGAGTTTTGCGGGCGTGAGCAGCGCGATGTGCGCGGCGGGGAATTTTTCGCGCAGCCGCAGCAGCGCGGGCGTGGTCATCACGGCGTCGCCGAGCCAGTTCACGCCGCGCACGAGGATGCGTTGAGGGGATTCGTTCATCGGATGGCCGCCCTTCGCAGATGCGCGGCCGCTCGCCGGCGGGACTTCGCCTCTTCGGGTTTCCAGCGGTTGTGGACCCAAAACCAATTCGCCGGGTCGCGGCGCACGGCGTTTTCGAAAACGCGGTTCACATCGGTCATAATCGCGGCATTCGAACGCGGTTCGCCGGCCGCCACCAGCGGAATTTCATCGCTCACCTCGATCTGCCACCGCGCCAGACCGATGTGGTAGCAGACGGCAACGTGCAGTGGCGCGCGGTAACGCATGGCGAACAAGGCCACGGCGGGCGACGTGCCGCATTCGTGGCCGAGGAACGGCAGCCGCACGCCGCCGCCGCCCGCGTGCTGGTCGGCCAGCAGTCCCAGCAACAAATCATCGTGGACGATGGCGGCTTTCAACGCAGCGGCTTCGGTGCGGCGTTCAAAAAACCGGCAGTGCGAATTGGCGCGCAGCGACTGCATCAGCCGGTCCAGCGCGGGCTGGCGCAGACTGCGGTAGGTGGTGGCGCACTGGAATCCGGGAACGAACTGGTTGAAGCGGGCGTAAAGCTCGAAGTTGCCAAAATGGCCGATGGCGACGACGCGGCTCTGCGGCCCAGCTTTGTCCTGCCGCGGCAGGATTTTTTCCGCGCCAATCGGGTTGAAATGGGGCCGCATCTGCTCGGGCGTCATGCCGAAGGTCTTGATCGCGCCGGCAAAGTTTTCGCCGATCCGCCGGAAATTTTCCCGGGCGATGGCGCGGATTTCCGCCGGCGACTTCTCGTTGCCGAAGCACATGGTGAGGTTGCCGAGCGCGACGCCACGATGGCGGGCATCCAGGCAATAAGCCAATGCGCCCACCGCGCGGCCCAGCCGCGCGACCCACGGCAACGGCAGGGCCTGCAACAGGGCGACCCCGCCCCGCGCCAGCCAATAGAGCAGCTTGTCCATCGTTCAGCGGAAGCAGATTTTGCGGACGCAATCCTCGAAGTCCGCCGCGCCGGAGAGGATTTTGATTTCCACGCGCACGAAAAAGACCGGCAGGTCGCGCCGGTCAATCTTGGGGAAACGCACGGCGTCCTTCTGCGTGGTGATGATGAATTCGGCCTGCCGCTTCTTGCCGCGATTGATGGCGTTCAGGATTTCCTGCTGCGTGAACCGGTGATGGTCGGTGAAGCGCTTGGAATAGACCAGCTCCGCGCCGAGCTTGGTGAGGCTCTCCTCGAAACTTTCCGGCTGCGCGATGCCGCTCAACGAGGCGATCTTGCGGCCCTTCAAGAAATCCAGCCCGTGCCGCTCGCCGGAAAACACGTCCTCGAAATACAGCGGGTGATGCACGCACTCGATGATGCCGGCAGTGGGGTTGTGCTTGTTGATGCGGGCACGCAGCGCGGCGGTGTCGCCGTCGCTCTTGGTGATGAAGATGACGTTGGCGCGGGCGAGGTGCGAGGGCGGTTCGCGCAGCGTGCCGCGCGGGAGCAGGCGCTCGTTGCCGAACGGCTGCTGGCGATCCACCAGCACGATGTCCTGCCGGCGACCACGCAGTTTCCAATATTGAAACCCGTCGTCGAGCAGCAGCGTGTCGCAGCCGAATTTCTCGATGGCGTAGCGCCCGGCCTTCACGCGGTCCTTGTCCACCAGCACCACCACGTCCTTGAGATTCGACGCGAGCATGTAAGGCTCGTCGCCCGCCATGTCGGAATCCAGCAGGAGCGATTTGCCGTCCGAGACGACACGCGGGGGCGTGGTATCGTCGCGAAACAGGATTTTGTTCAGCACCCGCTGG
>JAPLTZ010000290.1 GCA_026397895.1 Verrucomicrobiota bacterium
CATCGAGGCCTTGAGCGACGGCGGCGTGGCGGCGGGTCTGCCGCGCGACATCGCCACGAAGCTCGCCGCGCAGACGGTTTTGGGCGGCGCGAAGATGGTTTTGGAAACCGGCCAGCATCCCGGCGCGCTCAAGGATCAGGTGACCAGCCCCGGCGGCACGACGATTGAAGGCCTGCACGAACTGGAAAAAGGCAAGCTGCGCGGCACCGTGATGAGCGCCGTCCGCGCCGCGACGGAGAAGTCAAAAAAACTTGGCCAAAACTGATATGAAAGAAATTTCAATCTACGATTACTACGCTTTTGGTTATAATTACAATAATTGGAGAAGCGGTTGTGCTGGAAAAAAAGTTTCGGAAGTTCTCGCCGATTTAAAAGAATACATCAAGAATATCACCGCTCTTGAGCTACAGGTAACTGTTCAAGTCATCGAACCTCTTAACGAAATTGTTAAGTCGTTGGAAAAGTTAAAAGGTGAAGATGTAATCCCCGCGGACAGGGCAACACGTATCGAAGGAGTTATTGAGGGTGCAGACAAGACTTTAGATGCTGAACTTCAGCTCAAGACGGTTCTTAGCGTTACGCCTAAAAGGTTTAATATCGATATGCTCCTAGCCTCTCCGAAAAAGTTGCTCGCACAGAATTCTTGGGATGTATTATCGGAAAATGCAAAGATGGACTTTTCACAAGCTACGCGCTGCATTGCAATGAGCTTATCAACTGCGGCGGCTTTTCATCTCATGCGTTGCGTTGAAGAAATGGTAAAAATGCTGTATTTAGATTTCATCAAACAAAAGCGCATGACCAATCCAATGTGGGCGTCAATGATAGACAAATTGAGAAATAAAAATCAGCCGAAGCCTTCGTCTGAATTGCTTGATCAATTGGATATGATACGTGCAAATTTTAGAAATCCCACTCAACACCCGCAAAAATACTATGACATTGATGAGGCGCAGGATCTTCTAAACAGTTCCATTGTGGCTATCAATGGAATATGTCGTGAAATTGCACGACACAATTCAATCTAACGCGAAGACAGACTTATGTTCAAACAAGCTTCAGTGTTTGGACATTAGTTCCCGCACATCCACCGCGTCCATCCCCGCCGAGCGGATGGCTTGCATCCCCAAATCCGTGTCTTCGTAGGCGCGGCAATGTTTTGGGTCCACTCCGATGCGGCGGGCGGCTTCGAGGAAAATATCCGGCGCGGGCTTCTGGTGCGTCACCATCTCGCTCGTCACCACGGCGGCGAAGAGGTGGCGGATTTTCAGGTGTTCCAGCACGTCGCAGATGATGCGTTGCGTGCCGCCGGACGCGACGGCCATGGGGATTTTGCCGAAATTGGCCTTGGCGATTTCCACTACAGCGTGGATTGGTTCGACCTGCGCCATGAGCGGCATGTAAACTTCCTCCTTTTCGTGGGCCACGGCGATGTGGTCGAGCGAACGGCCTTGTTCCGCGGCGAGCATTTTCAGGATGTCGCGGGACGGGACGCCGCCGAGCGAATAAAAACGGTCTTCGGGAAAATGCAAGTTGTGGCGTTGGGTGATCAGCGACCACGCGCGCCAGTGCAGCGGCATGGTGTCGGCCAAGGTGCCGTCGCAATCGAAGACTAGGCCCTTGATGTGTGCGGGGAGATTTGTGGAAAGACTCATAGTTTCAATGCCGCCAGCTTCGTGTCCATGTCGTGGTTCATCAGCGGCTCGATGAGTTCGTCGAGGTTGCCTTCGATGAAGTTGGACAGATTGTAGAGCGTCACTTCGATGCGGTGGTCGGTGACGCGGTTCTGCGGGAAATTGTAGGTGCGGATCTTTTCGCTGCGTTCGCCGGTGCCGACCTGGTCTTTGCGCACGGCGGCGTATTTGGCGTTCTCCTCGGCGACCTTGCGTTCGAGCAGGCGCGTGCGGAGCACGGTCATGGCGCTGATGCGGTTCTTTTGCTGCGAGCGCTCGTCGGCGCAGCGCACGATGAGGCCGCTGGGCTTGTGCTGGATCTGCACGGCGGAATCGGTGGTGTTCACGCCCTGACCGCCCTTGCCGGAGGCGCGGCAGACGTTGATCTCGATGTCCTCGGGCTTGATCTCGATGTCCACTTCCTCGGCCTCGGGCAGCACGGCGACGGTGGCGGTGCTGGTGTGGATGCGCCCTTGCGCCTCGGTGGCGGGCACGCGCTGGACGCGGTGGACGCCGCTCTCGTATTTCAGGCGCTTGAAAACGTCCGTGCCGGTCACTTCAAAAATGATTTCCTTGAAGCCGCCGAGGTCGGACGGGCTGGAATCCATCGGCTCGACTTTCCACCGCATGGCTTCGCAATAGCGGCAATACATGCGGTAAAGGTCGGCGGCGAAGAGGGCGGATTCCGAGCCGCCCGCGCCGGCGCGGATTTCGACGATGGTGTTGCGCGAATCGGTCAGGTCAGGCGGCACGAGGCTGCGCTGAACGGCGAGCGTGAGGCGTTTGTCTTCGGCTTCGAGGCGGGCGACGTCTTCTTTGACCAGTTGCGCCATTTCGGAGTCCGGCGCTTCGATGGCGAGCAGGGCGCGGTTTTCGGCGAGGTCGGCGGCGGTCTTGAGGTAGGCTTGGCCGGTGGCGACGAGTTCCTTGAGGCGCGAGTATTCGCGGGACATTTCCTGCGCGCGCTGGGGATTGTCGAAAGCCTTCGGGTCGCTCAAGGCGGCTTCGACTTCCGCGAGGCGGCGGGCGAATTTTTCGATGTGGGGTTTTAAGTCCATCTTTCACTGAAGCCGCGTCTCGTGAGAGCGCGGTCATTTGCATCAGTCCAACCGCGCTCTGCCGAGACGCGGCCACGCAAAAAAGAATCCGCCCGCGCGTGCCGGAGCACAGGCGGGCGGATGCAAAGCGGTGCGCTAAACCTTCTTTTTCTTGGGCGCGGCGGCGGCGGCTTGGGCAGCGGCAGTCTTGGCCAGGCGTTGCTGGAACTTGTCCACGCGGCCGGCGGTGTCCACGAACTTCTGCTGGCCGGTGTAGAACGGGTGGCAGACGTTGCAGATGCCCAGAATCACGGTCTGCTTGGTGGAGCGGGTCTTGATGACGTTGCCGCAGGCGCAACGGATTTCCGCGTCCACGTATTTCGGATGTAAATCAGCTTTCATAAAGGCCGGCTAAAATAGCAGCCACGCGCCGGATGACAAGCCGGAATTTGGGTGGCTGCGGCTTAAGATTGGCAGTTATTGATGTGCGGTAACCCGCTGGTTTTGAGTTTCGTCTGCTTGGATTGCCGTTATCCTTGATTGGCAGCCGACACTGAAATTTATGAAACCGATCCTTGCGAGACTGACCGTGATTTTGCTGTTGTGCTTCGCCGGCAACGCGCTTGCCGCCGCCAACCGTCCCAACATCATCCTCATCTACAGCGACGACCACGGCTGGGCTGACCTCGGCGCGCAGGGCGTGGACCAAGACATCCGCACACCCAACCTCGACGCCCTCGCGCACGCCGGCGTGCGCTTCACGCACGGCTACGTCAGCGCGCCGCAATGCGTGCCCTCTCGCGCGGGCGTCATCACTGGGCGTTACCAGCAGCGCTTCGGCGTGGAGGACAATTCCCTCGGACCGCTGCCGCTCGCCGAGCTGACCATCGCCGAGCGACTGAAACCGGCAGGCTACGTCACCGGTCAGGTCGGCAAATGGCATCTCGAACTCGCCGGAAAAAAGCCCCAACCCGCCTTCCTGCCGCTCGGCCAAGGCTTCGATGAATACTTCACCGGCACCATGAACACCTTCGTCGCCTCGCACGACCTGCAAGGCAACCGATTGCCCAACGCGCCCCAGACACTCACCGACAAACGCTTTCGCTGCGTCTGGCAAAGCGATGCCGCCGTGTCCTTCATTGGGCGGCACGCGCGCGACCCGTTCTTCCTCTACCTCGCCTACTTCACCCCGCACACGCCGCTCGAGTCGCCCGAGCCTTGGTTTTCCCAAACCCCCGCCCATCTGCCCAAGCAACGCCGCCAAGCCATCGCCATGATTGCCGCGATGGACGACGGCATCGGCCGCATCCGCGCCCAGCTCCGCACCCAAGGAATCGAAACGAACACCCTCATCTTCTTCATCGGCGACAACGGCGCGCCGCTCAAGGAAGGCGCATGGGACGGCTCGCTCAACCTCCCGCTCGTGGGCGAGAAAGGCATGCTCACGGACGGCGGTATCCGCACGCCGTTCGTCGCCGCGTGGCCCGGCACGCTGCCCGCCGGCACGGTTTACGAACCGCCCGTCATCAACCTCGACGTCGCCGCCACCGCCGTCGCGCTCGCGGGGCTGCCGCACGATGAAAAACTCGACGGCGTGAACCTCCTGCCGTTCCTGCGCGGCGAGCAGACCGGCAATCCGCACGAAGCCCTGTTCTGGCGCTGGCGTTCGCAGGCCGCCGTGCGCGCGGATCACTGGAAGCTGATCCTGCTCGGCCCGCAGGAGCGTTATCTCTTCGACCTCACCCAGCCCAACGGCGAGACGAACAACCTCATCGCCCAATTCCCGCAGGTCGCGGCGGACTTGGAAAAAAAGCTCATGGCGTGGAACGCCACGTTGCCGCCGCCGGGTTTGCCGCGACCAGCGCACGTCGAGGACGAAATGTTTTACGACGCGCACGTCAGGCTCACCGGCGTGGCCGCCGTCAAACACCCCGCCAAGGCCAAGGGCAAAGCGGTGGAAATTCCCGCCGCCGGCGAACAAGGGTGGCTTGGCCGTAACTGCGTGCTTTCCGTTCGCGACGGCGCGCTGCGCCTCCAGCCGGACGCCGGCGCGGAAAATCATTTCATCACCCGCAACAACCTCGACCTCGCCGGGCCGGTCACGGTCACCGTGCGGTTGCGCTGGCCTGGTGGCGGTGCGGGCGGGGTTTCCTGGCGCACGCAGGGGCAGAAGGATTTTTCCGCCGGGCAGACGGCGAAGTTCGCCGCCGCCGCCGTCCCCGACTGGCAGGACGTGAAAGTGCCACTGCCCGCCGCCGGCCACGTCATCCATGTGCGCCTCTATTTTTCGGGCAGGACCGCGCCGGAAATCGCGGCGATTGACTTGCAGGGCGCGACGGCGACGGTTTCTTCCCGTTGGTCGCCGAAACCGGCGGCCTCCCAGCCATGAGCCGACGGACGTTCAGATTCCGCGATGTCATGAAAACCAGCCGGTTCGCGTCCGTCCTGTTTTTTCTCGCCGCCGTCGGTGGCGAGGCGGCCATGCCGGGCGACCCGGTGGTGCTTTGCCCGCTCTATCGCAGCTTCTCCATCGCGGCGGGCGCCACGAACTACAATCTCATCACCACGCCGGTCGGCGCGAAGTTTTACGAGCGGTTCATCGGCTACGCGCTGGACGCCGACCAGCCGGGGACGTTGCCGCTGTGGCGTTACACCGGTCGCAAAGGCGCGGTCAAAATTTCCGCGACCGGGGAAACCGCGCCGTGGGGCGACAAGCAACTGGTCGGCTAC
>JAPLTZ010000432.1:0-9249 GCA_026397895.1 Verrucomicrobiota bacterium
AGGCGAGCGACGCGAGTTCCTCCTGGCCGTTGGTGACGAGCGCGCCGAATTGCGGCATCACGTCCAGCACGGAGCTGAAGATGAGGCGCGAGGCGGGGTATTCGCCGCCGGGGAAGCCCTTGCCCACGCCGACACACGAGGGCTTCAAGCCCCACTCGCGGAACATGAAAAAGTCGTGATGCCACATGCAGGACTGGATTTCGTCCACGATGGTCGGCACGTCGTGCGCGCGGCACAGGGCGTAGGCGCGCTGCAAAAATTCCTTCGTGAGCAGCTTGCCGCCGTAGTTCATCATCACGATTTCGTGGAAGAAACCGGCGATCTTGTGGCCGTTACTTTCCCACTTCTTGAACGCGGCTTCGAGGTCGTCGAAATTGTTTGGGCGGATCGGGCAGACGCGGTAGAGCTGCGCCTTCTCGATGCCGGCGTATAACTCCGGCCACATTCCGCGCACGGTCTGGGTCAGCACCGTCGTGCCGTGGTAGTTCGCTTGGAAGCCGCCGTCGTCGTTGCCCATCACAAGAAGAACGGGCATGCGGCTGTGATATTTTGGTTCGGGCACGCCGGCTTCGATGCGGTAGAAACGGGCGAGAATCATCTTGAGCGCGGCTTCGACGGCGAGGCTGCCGGTTTCGAGATTGAGCACGCGGTTGGGAACATACAGGTCGCTGCTGGCGATGGTTGTTGCGAGCCCGGCGGTGTCGTTCGCTGCGAGGCCGTTGACGGCGGCGACGAGTTCCTCTTCGAGCAGGCGCGTAATCTGACCGCGCGTGTTGTTGTGCGTGGCGTTTGGGATGCCGAGCCGCCGCGCATGGTCGAGCAGCACGTAGCCGGGGAAACTGTGGCCGAGCGGCGTGTGGTAGTGCTCGCTCTTGGAAATCAGGTAGAGCCGCCCGTCTTCGCCGACGCGGAACATGCCCAGCGCACTCAGCGGCGACATGCCGAGGTTGGTGGCGGAATTGAACATCTTCGTCGAAGCGCCTTTGACCGGAGTGCCGGGTTGCGGATCAGCGATGCGCTGACCGACTTGTTGGAGCAAGCCGTGCTGTCGCGCCATGAAACCAGCGGGAAGGAAATCAATCTTCTCGCAAGCCAGCGTGACGAGCTTGGTGATATCCTCGCCGGTCAGCGCGGCGCGGGCGCGGCAGGAGGCAGCGATGTGTTCGCGCCCGACGAGGTCGGCAAGCGAGATGTTGACGGGATTGAAGTTCTGATTTGAGGAGGATTTCATGGTTGCAACTCAAAGCCCCTTGGCCGGGCCAAAAAATTGGAAATAGAAAAGGTAAGCGTAGAGCACCACCACCAGTCCGGCAAAGATGCTCCACCACAAAAACAGGCTGCGGAAGCCGCGGTTGCGCTGGCGCTCCGATTCCGGCAACGCGGCCATTTTCGGCGACCAGATGATGCCGGCGAGTTTCTCCGGCGCGGGCGCGCGGGTAAACAGCGAGACGATGACCATCACCACCATGCAGACGAGCCAGACGACGAAGGTGCGGTTGAGCCAGTTGTCGAACGGCCGCAGCACGGCGACGTGCTTGAACAGGACGTGCTCGACGAACGCGGTGAACGGGAAGCCGAACCACAGCACGAACGTCGCGGCGGCGGCGGTGGCGCGTTTCCACATCACGCCGATGAGGAACAGCGTGGCGATGGGCGCGGCAACCCACGCGCCGACGTTTTGAATGACGTCAAACACGCCGAGTTTTTGCCGCGTGAACCAGATGGCGAGCAGCGTGGCGATGGCGAGGATCAGAAATGCGCTCCAGCGGCCGACGGCGACCATGTGCGTGTCGCTTTTGTCTTTGCCGAAGAACGGGCGATACAAATCCATCGTGAAGACGGTGCTGCACGAGTTGAGCACGGAGCTGATATGCGAGAGCATGCCGCTGGCCAGCGCGGCCATGACGATGCCGCTCAAGCCGACGGGCAGCAGCTCGCGCACGAGTTTCGGGAAGGCGAGGTCTTTGTCCGCGAGGCCGGGATAAAGTTTGAACGCGATGATGCCGGGAATCACGACGAGCAGCGGCAGCAGGATTTTCATGAAGCCGGCGAAGACGACGCCCATGCGCGCGTCCCATTCGCTGCGCGCGCCGAGGCAGCGTTGGACGATGAACTGGTTCGTGCAGTTATACCAGATGCCGACGGAGAGGAACAAAGTCCACACGCCGAGCCACGGATAGTTCGGGTCGGTGATGGGGTAGGCAATCTTGAATTTTTCCGGCGCGCTGTGCATGAGCGCGGAGATGCCACCGACCTTGGCAAGGCCGATGACGGCGACCATGAGCCCGCCAAACATCATCACGACGAATTGCAGGAAGTCAGTCCACGCCACCGAGCGCAGGCCGCCGTAGATCGTGTAACTGCCGGCCAGCACGGCGAGCGCGACGATGGTCACGGTTTCGTTCACATCGAACATGCCGCGCATGGCCTTCGCGCCGGCGAGCATGACGACAGCCATCTGGGCGACAATCCACAGCACGAGGCAGCAGACGGCGAAGAAGTAGCGGCAATGGGAATTGTAGCGGCGCTCCAGAAACTCCGGCATCGTGTACAACCCGCCCCGGATGTAGAACGGCAGAAAAATCCAGATGAGGACGGAGAAGGTGATGACGTTGCCCCATTCCCATTGGGCGACGACGAACCCGACGGCGTAGGCGATGCCGACCATGCCGATGAAATGTTCGGTGCTAATGTTGGCGGCGATGATCGAGCCGCCGATGGCATACCACGGCAAACCTTCGCCGGCCAAAAAATATTCGCGGGCGTTCGCCGTCTTGCGCCGCGCCACGGCCAGGCCAAGAACCACCGTCAGCAGGAGGTAAAGGCCGAAGAGCGTGAAATTTAATGTTTGCATGGCGCAGGAGAAGATGGCGGGAGTTAGATTTTTTGCATGTGTAAGAAAGGTTAAGGTTTTGGAATCTCTTAGCAATGGACAACGCCGCGTAAAAAACTATATTATTTCACCCATGCGCTGGCTGCCCTATCATCACGATTGGAAACTGGTTTACAGTGGCGAACACAAATGGCGCGTCCATTGGTTCGGTCGCTATGGCGGTTATCCGGAATGGAAGGTGGGGCTATCGCGGCTTGCGCCGGACATGATCAGCTTTCTGTTTATCGAGCGCAACACCTCGTGGGCGCGAGTCAATGGGATCAAAATGCCGCTCAAGGAGGGCGATCTGTTAGTGTTGTCCGGCGCGGATGAGTTCTCCATCGGACATAATCCTGCACGCCCTCATATCGGATTGAGCGCCTCGCTGGCGCTGGCACAGGGCGGTATGACCAATGTGCTGTTGCAACGCAATTTCAAAAGGCTGTACACGTTGCCTCATCCCGACCAATACGTTCAGGAGTTTGACGCGGTGCTGGCCGCGATGGCCAGCACCTCGCCGTTCCGGGATATGCAAATCAATGGCGCTCTAGCCAACTGGCTTTCCTATCTGATGAACACGCTGAATCCTCCTTTGAGTCGGAGCGCGGGAGACGACCGCAGCGTGGTGGACAATATTCTGGCGGCGCAAGCTTGGGCAATCAGCCGGATACGTTCGGTCATTACGCTGTCGGAATGGGCGGCCAGCGTGAAGCTCGGTCCGGTTTATTTCGGGCGCGTGTTCAAGCGCGAAACCGGCATGCGGCCCATGGAATGGATCAACGAGCGACGTTTGGAGATGGCGGCACAATACCTTGCCGGCACCGAGAAATCGGTGGCGGAGATTGCCATCGCCTGCGGTTATGCCTGCCCGTTCTATTTTTCGCGGCAGTTTCGGCAACACCACGGACTGGCACCGCTGCGCTATCGAAAATCCTCCTTCGGACGCAAAGACTGAGGCATTTTACCTGGCTTTTTGTCCCCACCGTAGGTTGAAAGAATTCAGAAATTAAGCCACTGGTGTCCATTTTTCTGAAGCAGGTTTTCTGCTAATGTAAGCCATTACAACACTTGGCCGCTGCTTGGATGGTTCCGTTTTTCAAGGAAATCCGGCACAGTTTGAGCAAAGGTGCGAAGCCTGATGAACAAATACAAATCTGAATATCAGCTCTTCGCCTGCTCCCGTCTGCTGGCCCTCGCCGTCCTGTTTGCTGGCGTGGTTGGCGATTCTTACGCTGCCGCCAAGACCTGGCTCGGAAATAGCGACGCCAATCTTGCGACCGCCGCGAACTGGGGCGGCACTGCGCCGGTGGACAACGACACGCTCACCTTCAACGCCGCCGGCAGCGCCGGCACCGCGCTGAACAACAACCTCGTTTCGCCCACCTACACCGCCGGCATCGTCTTCAACGGGGAAACCCGCTCATCATCAGCGCGGCGGGACAGTCGTCCGTCGTGAACAACGGCGCGGCGACGCTGACCTTCAACTGCAACGTCCTTTTCAACAGCGCCCGCGCTTTCAACGCTGCCGCCGGCGACATTGTCATCAACGGCGTCGTCAGCTCCCTCAACACCGTCGGCGCGGGCGGCATCACCAAGACCGGCCCTGGTAGGCTCGCGCTAGCCGGCGCGAACGTGAACTCCGGCCCCACCACCATCGGCGGCGGCACGCTCGCCCTCGCCACGCTAGCCCGCGCCGCCAGCAGTTCCGGCGGCACCTGTACGCTCGTCGCCGGCAACAATTTTTTCACCTACACCGGCACGCAGTTGGACGGCCTGACGGCGGGGCAGGCGGCTTTTTTTCCCTCGCTCGGCTCCGGCCTCGTCAACCCGATCCCGCCCGGCACGGTCATCACCGCCGTGGACGCGGCGAACAAAAAGATTTTTCTCTCCGCCAACCTCGTCGCGACCACGACCACGACGGCGGGACATTTCGGGACGCCTTGCGGCCTGGGCCTCACGACCGCCGCTGCGACAAACCTCGTTTTCAGCGGCAGTAGCATGCTGCAATACACCGGCCCGACGACGGCGAGCGACCACGCGTTCACGATCAACGCCGGCGTCACCGCCACCATCGAGGTCACCAATGCCGCGACTGTGCTGACGCTCTCCGGCGGCACGACCGCGACTTCCGGCGCGCTCGCCAAGACCGGCCCCGGCACGCTGACGCTCACCAACGCGTGGCTGCACACCGGCGGCACGACGGTCGCCGCCGGCACGTTGCAGTTGGGCGGCATGCTGGCGGCGGGCTGCGTGGTGACGAACAGCGCCTTGCTCACCGGCGCGGGCGTTGTCAACGGCCCCGTGACCATCGCCGCCGGCGCGACGCTGCGGCCGGGCTGGGGTGGCGCGGACACTTCCGCGTTCACCGTCAACCACACGCTCACGCTCGCCGGCACGACGTTGCTCGCCATTAACCGCACCAACGCGGCGAACGCCACCACATTGACGGGTATCACCACGTTGACGCGCGGCGGCACGCTCACCGTCACGAACGTCGGCCCGGCGTTGCAGGCGGGCGATACGTTCACGCTGTTCAGCGCGGCCAGCGTGGGCGGCGCTTTTGCGGCGACGAACCTGCCGGTGCTAGACGCGGGGCTGAACTGGTGGACGGGCTACAACATCGCGACCGTAGTGGATTATTCGGTCAACCAAGCACCGGTAGCGAACGACCTTTCGCTCGTTGCGACCAGCGGGATTCTTGCGTCGTTGAAAATCATCGGCGGCGACAATCCGCCCACGGGCGAGCCGGGAGAAATACTTTCCATCATCGGGGTAACGCAGCCCGCGAACGGCACCGCCGCGACGGACGGCACGAACGTGACGTTTCTTTCCGACGGGCTTTTCACGGGCGTCAACACTTTCGGCTACACCGTCAGCGACGGGCGCGGCGGCGTGGCGACGGCCACGGTGACGGTCTCGGTGGTGAACAGCGTCGGCGGTTTCACCAGCCTGACGCCGGCGGGTTCGGTGGCCGGCAACACGGCGACGCTGTCGTATCCGGCGGTGCCGCGCTACAACGTCATTTTGGACTGGGCCACGAACCGCACCGCGCCGCTCAACTGGATGCCGCTCGCGACGAACACGGTGGTGAAGGAAAAGCTGTTGAGCTTCACGAACACGTCCGCCGTGGCGCAGGGGCTGTTCCGCACGCGGTTCAGTGCCGCGCCCGCGCTGGAGCAACTCGTCATCACGGTGACGGCCGCGCCGTATGCCGCCGTGCCTAACGACGCGAGCGACGACAGCGCCGCGTTCCAGTCCGCGCTGAACGCTCTGAAGGCGGCGGGCGGCGGCCACCTTTACATCCCCGACGGCAATTACATTTTCTCGAACCTCGTCGCCATCACCGCCGGCACCTGGTTCCTGTCCGTGCAGGGACAGTCCACCAACGCGACTTTGTTCGCCTGCAACACCAACGGCGTCTTCCGCTTCACCGGCTTGCAGCGCGACCAGCAGATCACCGTCCGCGACCTCACGTTCGTGGCCAACCGCGCCGGCGCGGGCACGGCGTTGGAGGCGACGTCGCCGCCCGGCGGCGTGCAGGAAAAGCGCGTCGTGACCGTGGCCAACGTGGTGGTGCGCGCCGGCGACAGCGCGGAATATTATTTCAACAAAGGCGTGGTCGTCACCGGCGTGTATCGGCCGCTGATCATGGATTGCTCGTTTGCGATGCCCACGATCAACGATTTCGGCGACAACTCGATGAACTTCAGATCTGCCTATGGTTATGACGTCTCTGCCTGCTACGCGGCAGTCATCCAAAATTGTTCCGCCAGCGGAGTTGATACGGCATTCAACTATGTGGTGTCGTCGGACATCAGCGCAAATCCGGAAGACGGGGCGTTTCGAAGTTGCACCGCCGACTATTGCAAGGTGGGTGTCAAGCATTGGGAGATTTCCGGCGGGCGTGAGCCGACGCTATGGGTTACGGATTGCGATATCCGCGCGCGCGATTTTGGAACTTCGGTGAAGGGGCGGCGAATTCTCCAAATTACGGACGACACTTTCAGGCAACTGTCCGCCACGAACGCACTGACGGACGGGACTCTGGCCAGCGGGCGGACCAACATCGTCGTGGTCAGCCCCGCGTCCGATGTCATTCTGGGGAGCAATGTTTTGTCCGGGGACGTGAGTTCCGCCATTCAGGCGGATCCGGTCGCCGTCCGGGTTTTGGTTTATTGAGAGGCAAACATGAAACACAGCCGGTTCATCGGACTACTGATTGGCGGAGGACTGGGGATGTTGGCGGTCAGCCCGGCCAGCGCGCTCGACGTGAGCGTCACCGCCTACGGCGCGACGGCGAACGACGGCGCGAACGACGCCAACGCCTTCTCCACGGCGCTCACGGCCATCGTCGCGGGCGGCGGCGGCACGTTGTATGTGCCGGCAGGCACGTTCAACTTCACCAGCCGCAAGACGGTTGACCTGAAAAACACGGGGGTGGCCATCGCCGGCGCGGGCAAGGGCGTGACGCAATTGTCCTGTGAAAATTCAACCGGCCTTTGGTGGTTCAACAACAGCGGCAGCAGCAACGAACTGATCCTCCGCGACCTGACCTTTGTGGCGAGCAACAACGGTGGCTCCGCCGGCACCGCCGTCCAGATCAACAACCCCACCAACACGCCCTACATTTCCAATTCCGATGTCTGCAGTTTGAACGTGGAGCATGTGGATTTTCAGGTGACGACGGCGGGGGCGGACCGCTTCGCGCACTTCCTTTACGCTTCCTATCTGCAACTGCCGCGCTTTGTGGACGTGTTCGTCAACGGCTGGGGCTATTCGCCGCCGCCGGAGGACGGCTTCCGTGTCAACTTCGGCAACGGCGCGTATTTCGAGAACTGCTATTCCAAGAACGTCGGGCTTGCTTTCACACTGAACAACTATCACGGGGACGTGACGTTCAGCCGCTGTCTGGCGGTCGGGGTGACCAATGGCTTCCAAGTGGTCGCCAATCAAGGGGAAAGTTGCACGGTCAACATTCTGGATTGCCACTCCAATCCCGCCTTCGACGACGTGAGCCTGGGCGTGAAAATCCGGTTCGCCGGCGGGGTCGCCATCCGTAACCACGCCTCCTATTGCGGCGGCGCCGTCACCAACGTCTACAACGATTTCTATCTCGACAGTTGCACCAACGTCGTCATCACCGGCTCTGTTTTTCACCAGCCCTACTGCGCCAACCGCACCCTGATCCGCCTGACCGGCAACTCGCGCAACGCCCTCATCCAGCACAACATCTTCAACGCCCGAGGCACGAATGTTTTCGACGCCACCGTGAGCGGCGTCACCACCAACCAGAACGATACGCCGCCGGGATTTATCCTTTGAGCGTTGCTGTGGCTGAATTTTTCATTCGCGGAAGGGTCGCATACCGCCCTGTTTCGCAGACCCAACCCCGGCAACAGAGACTCCCCAGCTATCAGCGGTTGAAAAAATTTAGAAAAAAAGCGGTTCGTGTCCATTCACCAACCCCTGCGCCCGGGCTAATATCCGCCATTATGACACCTGTGCAACTCGCCCGTAGCGGCTTTCTCGCCCTGTTGTTTTCCACCCTGTCGCCCGCCGGCGCGGCAACGCTCACCTGGACCGGCGCGGGGGTCAACGCCGGCTGGGCCACGGGCGGCAACTGGGCGGAGGGGGCGTATGCCAACGGCAACGACCTCATCTTCACCGGGGCGTCCAGACCCGTGAGTTATATGGTGAACGCCAGCACCGTCAATTCCCTGACATTTTCAAATGGTGCCAGCGCCGCGTTCACCGTCAGGCTGGAAGCCAACAGCGGCGCCGCCCGGGTGCTGACTTTTCAGGCGGCAAACACTGGCATCACCGTCCAATCCGCCGTCACCAACGTCCACACCATCGGCCTGACCTCCGGCTCCATCACGTTGCTGGGCGACCTGACCGTGTCACAGAACAGCACGAACAACTTTTCCATCATCCGCCCGATAGATGGCAGCTTCGGACTGATTAAAAACGGCGTCGGCCCGTTGATCCTCTCCGGCACGAACAACACTTTCACCGGCGGACTCACCCTCAACGCCGGCACGGTGAGCTTAAACCACCCCAGTGTGCTCGGCGGCGGCACATTCACCATCGCCGGCGGGACGATTGACAACACTTCCGGCAATGCCATCTCCAACATCAACAACAACGCCCAAAGCTGGAACGCCGACCCCGTTTTCACCGGCACGTCCGACCTGAACCTGGGCACCGGCGCGGTCACTCTGGGCGCGAACCGCCTCGTCACCGTCGCCGCCGGCGGCCTGACAGTCGGCGGCGGCATCAGTGGAGCGTTCACGCTGACCAAGGCCGGGGCGGGGAGTCTGACTCTCGGCGGCGCGAACACCTACACCGGCCACACCACCGTCTCCAACGGTACGCTG
>JAPLTZ010000432.1:9261-11975 GCA_026397895.1 Verrucomicrobiota bacterium
CACCATCAACGGCAGCCTCGCCGGAGCGGTGGCGCTTAACTCCGCCGTCGCCAAGTTGGGCGGCAGCGGCACCATCAACGGCAGCGTCACCAACGTCGGCGGCAGCCAGATTTTGCCTGGCGACAGCGGGGCGAAGGGCACGCTCACCGTCACCGGCGACCTCGTGCTGAACGGCGGTTCGCTCGTCTACGAAATCAACGACAACGACAACGCCGATAAAATCGTCGTGGGCGGCAACCTCGCCGTCAACGCCGCGACCGTCCTGAACGTCACCCAACCCGGATTCCCGTATCTGACCAACGGCGACTATGCCTTGATGGAAGTGACCGGCGCATTTGGCGGCACCAACAACTTCAGCCTTGCGCTCACGCCCTCGCCGCCGCCGTCGAAGGTCTTTTCCCTCGTTTTCGACGCCGCGAGTGCGCCGAAGAAAGTCATCCTGCGCGTCGCACCCGGCAGCACGGCGGACCTGAGCTGGGTCGGCGGCAGCGGTGGAAATGTCTGGAATAACAGCACCGCGAACTGGACCAACGCCCTGAACGGCGGACCGCTTGTCGCCTTCACGCCCGCCGCCATCGCTACGTTCGACAGCACCGGCAGCGCGAATCCGCTCGTGAACATTTCCGCCGCCGTGGCGCCGGCGACCGTCACCGTGAACGCCGCGACCGACTACGCCTTCTTCGGCGCGGGCGGCATCACCGGCACCAACAGCCTGACGAAAATTGGCGCGGGCACGCTCACCATCTCCAACGCGAACAGTTTCACCGGGGTCGTGAACCTCAACGAAGGCACGCTGCTCGTGGCGAACGCCGCCGCGCTCGGCGCGACCAACGGCCTCGTCAGCGTCGGCCTCGACATCGCCACCAACGCGACCCTCGCCTTGGCGGGCGGCATCACCGTCGGTGCCAAGCCGCTCGCTCTGCGCGGCGACGGCGCGGTGGCCGGCACGGGCGCGTTGCGCAATCTCGGCGGCACGAACATCTGGGGCGGCGACGTGACGCTCACGACTTCCATCGCCACGCGCATCGTTTCCGATGCCGGCAAACTCGTCATCGCCGGCAATGTCACTAACGGCGGCAGCGGCGCGCTGCTCCTCGGCGGTGCGGGCGCGGGGGAGATCGGCGGCAAAATTTCCGGCGCGGGCGGTGTGAGCAAGAGCGCCACCGGCACCTGGACGTTGTCCGGTGCGAACAATTATTCCGGCGCAACGTCCGTCAGCAGCGGCGTCCTGGCCCTGACCGGTTCGCTCACCAACACGGCGAACGTCACGGTGGATGGCGGCGCGTTCGCAAATGCGGGCGTGCTGAATGCCGGCACCGCCGCCCTGTTCACCGGCACCGCGGCCTCCTCCCGCGGCATCATCAACCTCACCGCCGGCAGCATCACCGTCAACAACGCCGAGGCCGGTCTGGTGGCCACCGCGAGCGGCGCGCTCAACGTCAGCGGCGGCACCTTCACCACCACGCAGGCGGCGATTGGGGAGGACAACTTCCGCATCGGCAAGGTCGGCTACGGCGCGTTCACCCTGTCCGGCGGCACGGTCAATGTCCAGCGCTTCCAATCCCAGGGCGGCACCGGTGCCACAGGCATCGCGCTCGTCTCCGGCGGCACCTTGAACGTCACCGAAGTGCTGACGGTCGGGCGCAACGGCGCGGCGGGTGGCCAGGGAGTGCTGACCGTCTCCGGCGGCACCGTGAACCATGCCAATGCGACCGGGGCCATCAACGTGGGCAATGCCAGCGGCGTCCGCGGCGAAGTCAATCTAATCGGCGGCATCATCAACAACTCCGGCCAGACCATCTCCTTCGGTGCCGGCAGCGGCACGGCCAGCGGCATCGTGAACCTCGACGCGGGCACGCTGATTACCGGCAGCTTCCTGAGTTTGGACGGGGTCAACGCCGTGAACTTCGGCGGCGCCACGCTCCAGGCCGCCGCCAACACCGCCGTCTTCCTACCCGCGACCCTGCCCGCCTACATCAACGGCCCGTTTGGCGCGTTCGCCGGCGGCGCGGTGATTGACACGGCGGGCTTCAATGTCACCAACGCCGCGAGTCTGCTGACCCCCGTCGGCAACGGCGTCAGCGGCATTTCACTCGCTACCGAAGGCAGCGACTACATCGGCGCACCCTACGTTGCCATTGCCGGCGACGGCTCCGGCGCGACCGCCATCGCCGAGATGACCACCGACGGCACGGGCGACGGGACGTTGAAAGTCGCGGTTATCCGCATCACAAATCCCGGCATCAATTACAGCACCGCGCCGACGGTGACGTTGAGTGGCGGCGCGCCCACAGCGGCGGCGGCAATTGGAACGGTGACCCTCGCAGCGAACACATCGGGCGGATTGGTCAAGCTGGGCGCGGGCGCGCTGACGTTGGCGGGCGCGAACACCTACACCGGCGCGACAACGGTGAGCAACGGAACCCTGCAAATCGCGGGATCGCTGGCGGGCGGCGGCGTGGCGGTTCAATCCGGCGGCACGCTCGGCGGCGGCGGCAGCATCGGCGGCCCGGTGACGGTCGCAAGCGGGGCGGCTTTAGCGCCGGACGCCAACGCCATCACCACGCTGACGCTCAACAGCAACCTCACCCTCGCCGCCGGCAGCGGCACGTTCCTGAAGGTGGACCAAGCCAACGGCACGAACGACGTGGTCGCGGGCCTCACCAATGTCATTTTCGGCGGCACGCTGACGGTGACGAATCTGGGAGGGACGT
>JAPLTZ010000432.1:12083-12612 GCA_026397895.1 Verrucomicrobiota bacterium
GCCGACGAACGGCACGCTCGCGGTGGTGTCGGGCACAGCGACCACGGCGACAAACCTGGAGTTCAACTTGAGCGGCAGCACGCTCGCGCTCGGCTGGCCGGAGTCGCATCGTGGCTGGTTTGCACAGTCCAATTCCGTGAATGTGGCCGGTTCCAATTACTGGTTCGACATCACGGGCTCGGACGCGGTGACGAATCTGAACATCACCATCAGCCCGGCGGCGACGAACGTCTTCTACCGGCTGCGCGCGCCGTGACCGTCAGGCGCGCCGAATGCCAATCCAACAACCCTCAACCATTGACTCGCATCATGAAAACAAAAACGACCTCTGAAATCCGCGCGGACAAATTATGGCGGGCGGGCTTCACGCTCATCGAATTGCTGGTGGTCATCGCCATCACATCAAATGGATTGGGCCAGAGGAGGAAGTGCGCGGATTCTGGCAGATTGAAACGGCATCTCATGCCGATTGGCCCCAACAATCTCGCACTATCGAAATCGTTGCCGATTCGGCAGGAGATATTTACTT
>JAPLTZ010000115.1 GCA_026397895.1 Verrucomicrobiota bacterium
CAAAAAATATGGTGAGGGATACTCAAGTGATTTGTATGTGTCTTGGGATGGGCCTGAAGAGTTTCACGAATGGCTAGAAACGAAACAAGAGAGCGACGGTTAAAATTTCTTTTTCCAACATTTAGTGTTTAACTTTTTCCCGCGATGATTCAATACCTCGACCTGCTCCGCCACGTCCTCGAACACGGCAAGTTCAAGGCCGACCGCACCGGCACCGGCACCTACTCCGTGTTCGGCGCGCAGACGCGCTATTCCCTGCGCGACTCCTTCCCGCTGCTCACCACCAAGAAAACGCACCTCAAATCCATCACCTACGAACTGCTCTGGTTTCTGCGCGGCGAGACGAACGTCCGCTGGCTGCAGGAACGCGGCGTGACCATCTGGGACGAATGGGCGGACGCGGACGGCAACCTCGGCCGCGTCTATGGCGCGCAATGGTGCGACTGGCAAACCGCCGACGGCCGCCACATCCACCAGATTGACGACGTCATCACGCAGATTAAAAAGAATCCCGACAGCCGGCGGCTCATCGTCAGCGCGTGGAATCCCGGCGAGGTGGACAAGATGGCTTTGCCGCCGTGTCACGCGCTGTTCCAGTTCTACGTCAGCGACGGCGAATTGAGTTGCCAGCTTTACCAGCGCAGCGCGGACATCTTCCTCGGCGTGCCATTCAACATCGCGAGCTACGCCATGCTCACGCTGATGGTCGCGCAGGTCTGCGGCCTGAAGCCCGGCGAATTCGTCCACACCTTCGGCGATCTGCACCTCTACAGCAACCATGTCGAGCAGGCCAAACTGCAACTTTCCCGCGAGCCACGCCCGCTGCCGCAGATGAAACTGAACCCGACGGTGAAAAACATCCACGACTTCAAGTTCGAGGATTTCACGTTGGAAGGCTACGACCCGCATCCCGCCATCAAAGCGCCGATTGCGGTCTAATGAATTTTATGGGACGCCGCCGCCGGTCAAATGACGCAGGAATCGCTGAAGCTATTGCTGGCTTGGCGGTTCTGGGTGTTTTGGGTTGGATGTTCTCACCGCAATTTCGAGCACTTGTTATTTTGGCAATCATTGTTGCGGGTGCGTGCTTGGCCATCTGGATTTGCTACCGAATAATTACCAAACGCAACACCGCTTCACCTTTTCCGCCACCTGCCTTGGAAAACTCTCAAACCCAACTGCACGTTGAATCACCTTTTACTGGAGGCTTGCGAGTTTCGCCGCCTGTTAGGAAACCTGCAATTTCAGAACAGCTTCGCAAAATCGACTGGTTTCAGTTCGAGAAACTCATTGAACTAATCTACCGCCACCGCGGTTATTCAGTGCAGCGGTTGGGCGGTGCAAATCCTGACGGAGGCGTTGACTTGATTATTGAATCCACAACCGAAAAACTTGTTGTTCAGTGTAAGCATTGGAAGAAGTGGTCTGTAGGTGTCAGGCAGATTCGTGAGTTTTTGGGAACACTCACTGACACTAAAATTCAGAAAGGAATTTTTATCACATTGACAGGCTATTCAGGTGAAGCCAAACAACTCGCAGACAAACATGGGATTCAAATCCTGAATGAGTCAGATGTAATCAGAATGTTGGAGCAATCTGGACTTGTTTATTCTCAAGAGATTTCGGCGCTTCTCTCTGACTCGAGAAAATATTGCCCAAAATGTGAAAGCGAATTGGTAATGCGAGAAGCCCGTATCACGGGAAACCAATTTTGGGGCTGTTCCACTTATCCGCGATGCAAATTCACTCTCAAATTTGATTCGGAACAATGAAACCATTCACCCAAATGGTTCAAGGCCACCACCACCGGCCACGTCATCGTGATGGGGCGCAAAACCTTTGAATCTATCGGCAAGCCCCTGCCCAACCGCACCACCATCGTCTTGAGCCGCTCCGCGTGGTCGCATCCGGGAGTGCAGACGATTCACAGTCTGGATGAACTGTCCGCGCTCGTCGGCGAGCAGCAGGTCTTTATCGCTGGCGGCGCGCAGATTTACGAACAGGCGTTGCCGCTGTGCTCGGACTTGTTTCTCACGCTCGTCAAACGCGAGGTCGCTGGCGGCGACGCGTTCTTCCTGCCATTCGAGGATAAGTTTGAACTCGTCGCGGAAATCCGCGACACGCCGGAGTTCAAGATTCTGCACTACCGGCGCAAAGGAATTTGAACTTTGCCTCCGGGTTTTGGTCTTTAGACTGCACGCGCGATGTCGAAGATGCTCAAATCCTCCGGCGCGATGGCCGCCGCCACGATGACCAGCCGCGTGCTGGGCATGGTGCGCGAGATGGTCGATGCCCGCTTCATGGGCGACGGCTGGGTGGCGGGCGCGTTCCAACTCGCGTTCACGATTCCCAATCTCTTCCGCCGCCTGCTCGGCGAGGGCGCGCTCACGGCGGCGTTCATCCCGGTCTTCAAGGAAAAGGAAAAAGTCCACGGCGAAGCGGAAATGTGGCGTGCCTCCAACGCCGTCATCTCCGGCCTCATCGTTGCCGCCGCCATCATCGTGGCGCTGGCGCTGGCGGGCGTATCCATCGCGCTGGGCGTGCATCAGTTTTCCGCGCAGACCGACCTCATGCTGCGGCTGCTGCGCGTGATGTTCCCCTACATGCTGCTGGTGTGCGTGGCGGCGGTGTTCATGGGCATGCTCAACGCGCGCGGCCATTTCTTCATCCCCGCAATGGGTGCAACGATGCTGAACATCGTGATGATCGCTTCGGTCTTGCTGCTCGCGCCGCGGATGGGAACGGAATTGCCGGAGCAGATTTTCGCGCTCGCCATCGGCGTGCTGGCGGCGGGCGTGGCGCAGGCGGCGTTTCAACTGCCGACGCTTCGGCGCGAGGGCTTCCGTTACAACTGGGTCTCGCCGTGGCGCGATGAAACCGTCGGGCGCGTGGTGCGGCAGATGATTCCCGGCACCATCGGCGTGGCGGCGTTCCAGATCAACGTGCTGCTGACGCAGAGCGTGGCGTTCTGGGTCAGCCCGCAGATCGTGGCGTCGTTCAACTACGCGGTGCGGCTGATGGAGCTGCCGCAGGGCGTGTTCGGCATCTCGCTCGCGACGTATCTCCTGCCGACGCTCTCCGGCATGGCGGCAGAAAAGAAATACGACGACTTCCGCGCCACGCTGCGGAGCGGCGTGAGCACGCTGCTGTTTTTCAATGTCATCGCGGCGATTCTGCTGATTGTGCTGGCCGAGCCGATTGTGCGGTTGCTGTTCGAGCGCGGGCTGTTCACTGCTGAATCCACGCAGCGGGCGGCGCTGGCGCTGATGTGTCTCGCGCCGGGGCTGGTGGCGTTCTCGACGGTAAACGTGCTGGCGCGGGCGTTCTACGCGCTGGGCGACACGACGACGCCGATGAAGATTGGCGTGGCGTGTCTGGCGCTGAATCTGGTTCTGGCAGTCGCGCTGGTGCATCCGCTGCGGCAGGGCGGGCTGGGCATCGCGAACACGGTCACTTCCATCTGCAACGTCGGACTACTGCTGTTCGCGCTGCGCAAGAAGATGGGCAGGCTGGAAATGTCCGGGCTGCGAGCGAATTTGTTGCCGCTGGCGCTGGCGAGCGTGCTGGCGGGCGGCGCGGCGTTTTTCGGCGCGCAGCTCTGGGAAAATTCGCTGGGGCACGCGACGCTGGCGCTGAAGCTCGGCGCGGTGTTCGCGCCGGCGGCGGGGGCGGGTTTGATTTACTGGCTGGCGGCGTTGTGGTTCAGGATTCCGGCGGCGCGGGAGTTTCTTCAATTCCTCCAGCGCAAGAGCGGCCAGCCCTGATCAGGGCGTCTCCACTTTCAAGCGATAGAAGCGCTCGCCGGCGGGCGGGTTGGTGTCGCTCAACGAAATCACCGCGCCGTTGCCGGCGACCGAGCCGCCCAAGGGCAACCACGCAGGCGCAGTCAACGAATCTTTGTATTCCAACGAATAGACCGCGCCGGCGACGCTGGAGAATTGGATACCGAATCCGCCGCCGCCGCCGGGGATGATGCTGCCGATTTCCGGTTGCAGCAGCGCGACGAACGTGCCGAGCGTGTTGGTGGCGGAATGGTTGCCGGCGGCGTCCACGCTGTAGATGCTGAAGGTGTTCGTGCCGGCGACGAGCGCGAAGCTGGCGGACCACGGGCCGAGGCCGGCGGCGTTGGTCCACGCGCCGCTGTTCACGCGGAAGATGACGGACACGACCTGATGGTTGTCGGTGGCGAGGCCGCCGAGGGTGGCGGAAAGATTTTGCAGCGGGCCGCCGGGGAGCGAATTGGTGACGGTGACAACGGGATTTTCCACGTCCACGAAAACGGCCTGCAAAGTGAGATTGCTGCGCATGACGAAGGTGAGCGCGGGCGCGTTG
>JAPLTZ010000265.1:0-3541 GCA_026397895.1 Verrucomicrobiota bacterium
CGCGCGGCAGAGGAAAGGCACTCGCGATCCATGTGCTCGTTGATGTCGCGGAGGTTTTTGCGGAGGTCGTTGATGGAAATTCCCATGACGGCGCTGGACGGGATGATATCGCCCTCGACGGCGGCGGTCTTGGGCGCCTCGAAGTTGGCGATGCGTTCGCGCAGGACGGAGACAAAGTAGCCCATGACGTGCGAGATGGGGCGCTTCACGCCGAAGAGGTAGGCGTAGAGATTGCGCTCGGAAACGCGGTAGCGGATCTGGCCGGTGAGGCCGGTGTTGAGCTGGTCTTTGGTGACGGCTTCGAGCATCTGCCCGCCGTTGTTGGCTTCGGGATTTTCCGGGTCGAAGGCCATGCTCAACGTCTGCGTGGCGACGGACACCTTGTAAACCTTTTCCCACGGCCACTTGAAATACGGCCCGCCCGGCGGGATGACGCGCACCTGCGGATAGATGTAGCGCTCGCGCTCGTCGTCGCGGAGCTGCTCGGAGATGGGGTCGTCGAGCGTGGTGACGTCGGGGATGCGGTCGGCGCGGCCGAAAATGGTTTTCACCGCGCGCTCGTTCTGGTCCACGGTGTAAAGTCCGCCCGCGAGATAGCGGAGGAGAAACCAGACGACGAAACCGATGGCACAGCCGAGGAGTATGGTCATAAGGAGGATGAGTTGGGGTGAAGTTGCGGACGCACGGAAAGAGCAAAGCTGATTTGGCGGACTTGCGCCAACAAATTTTTCAACGCAGCGCCAGCAGGACGAAACCGATGACGAGCAAAACGGCCACAACCCACCAGAGCCAGTGGATGCCGCGCGGCTTGAGGGCTTCACCGCCAAACTCGCGCTCCACAAAGTCGGCGTGGTCGAATTCCTCGTTCGGCAAATCGAGTCCGTCGTAACGCGCCGCTTCCGACCAGCCGGTTTTTTCATCCGAGCCGCATTCGGGACAGGCTTTGGCGCGCGGCGGTAAATCGGCGCCGCAGTTCGGACAGGTTTCCATGGAAGGAAGAATTATGAATGAAGAATGAAGAATGAAAACCCGGACAACAGCCGCCACGAAGTTATTTCTTCATTCTTCATTCTGCCTTCTTCATTTCCCGCCTAGCCCATGCCGGCGTATTCCTCGTCGGTCTTGAGGTCGAGGCCCATGAGGATGTAATCGTGCGCGATGGCCTGCATGTCCTTGACGTAGTCGTCGAGGCGCATCAACTGGCTGAAGCCCATCATCGCGAACATCTTCACGGCGGCCTCCTGTTCGCCGATGAATTCCGCCTCCACTTTCTCCAGACCGTTCTCGCGGGCGATGCCGATGATCTCCGCGATGAGCGCGCGGGCGAGGCCGCGGTTGCGGAACTCGGGATGCACGAGCACACTCACCCGCCCGATGTGCCGCCGCCAGCCGCCGAGCTGCTGGTGCAGCGTGGCGTCGGCCACGACCTTGCCGCCGATGACGGCGAGCAGGGGCAGGTTGCGGCCGAGGTCAATGTTCTGGCACCAGTCGCGGATGACGGCGGGGTCGGTGACGCGGTGCTTGATGAACATGCGCTCGCGTTCCGGCACGGCCTGGAAGAAGGCGTGGAACTCCTTCTCGTCGTCCTTGCGGAGCGGGCGGAGACGGCATTTGGCACCGTCCTTGAGCTTGATTTCCTTCGGGAATTTTTGGAGCGCGAATTCGAGGGACATAAAGTTCCTTTCGTTAAGTTGGCGGAGTTTGCGCCGCGCTCCGGGGCGTGGCAAGCGCGAACCGGATTCCGGTGAATAACTTTCGCACGGGCGCGTTGACAAACCGCCGTCCGCTTTTCACCCTGACACCAGTCGCTTATGAAAATATTTTCCGCCAAAAAGTTCCGGGTGTTCGCGGTTGTCGGCACGGTGATGTTGGGGGCTGTTGTTGGGGCGGGGAATCTGTCCGCCCAAACTCCCGCGACGAACACCCAACCCGAGCCGGCCTCCCAAGTGGCGACGCAGGATCTCGTGCGCGCCTATCTCGCCATCCAGGAACAGCTCCACGCCACGCAGCTCGCGCTGGAGCGCAACCGGCAGGAGGCCGAGGCCGAGGCCGGCCGCAACGCCGTCGCGCTCACCCGGCGGCTGAATGTCATCGAGCGTTTCATGGCCGAACAGCGGAGCGAAGAAAGCCGGACGGTGCTGCTCATCGCCGTGAGCGTCGCGGGCGCGGGCCTGCTGGCGGCGTTGCTGGCGACGCTGATGCAGATGCGCGCACTGAAACACCTGGCGGAGGCAACGCCCAGCCTGTCGCCGCAGGCATTGCAACTGGCCGCCGGACCGGAGGCCACGCGGCTGCTCGGCAGCGGCGCGGCGGAAGCGGGCGCGCGGTTGACGGCCACCATCGAGCGGTTGCAGAAGCGCATCCAAGAACTGGAGACTGCTGCTCCGCCGACGGGTGGCAAGGCGGAAAAAACCGGCAGCGGACAAATCGTGGCGTTGCTAACGAAGGGACAATCGTTGTTGGGCGCGGGGCAGGCGGCGGAAGCGTTGCGCGTTTTTGAGGAAGCGCTGGGGCTGAATCCCAACCACGCCGAGGCGCTCGTCAAAAAAGGCGCGGCGCTGGAAAAACTGGCGAAGCTGGACGAGGCCATCGCGTGCTACGACCGCGCCATCGCGGCGGACGCTTCGCTGACGATTGCGTATCTGAACAAAGGCGGGGTGTTCAACCGGCAGCAGCGTTACGACGAGGCGCTGGTCTGTTACGAGCAGGCGCTCAAGACGCAGGACAAGGCGCACGCGCCGTAGGCGGTCATTTCTTTTCCGCAAGCTGCCGCTTCAGCAGCAGCGTGAGGGACTTCACGGCGAGTTCGATGGGCAAAATCGGCTTCGTGATGACGTCGTCGCCGCGCGCGAGGATGTCCTGGTGGGCGGCTTTGAAATCCGTGGCGCTGGTGACGAAGATGACGGGCGTCCGCTGATATTGCGGCAGGGCGCGCAACTCCCGGTAAAGTTCCAACCCATCCATGCCGGGCATCAGATAATCCAGCAGCAGCAGGTCGTAATGGTTTTTCCGCAGGAGTTCGCAGGCGGCGGCGGCGCTGTCGGTGCTGGCGGATTTGACGTTGGCGCGGCTGAGGGCGTGGACCAGCGCGCGGTTGGAGAGCGGTTCGTCGTCCACGACGAGGACGGCGAGCAGGTTCGTGGGGGTGACGGGTTCTTCCTCGGCTTTCGTGACGCGGTCGAATAATTGGACGAGAAAATCCACGGCCGCCTCGATGGTCTGGATGGTGGAGGGCGTGATGTTTCTGGGCCGTTCCTGAAGTTCAAAGAGCAACGCCTCGAGCGCCGCCGCAAAATGCGCGAGGCGGTGGCTGTGGGCGAGGCCGGCGTGGTCGGCAAAGAAATGCACCTGCCGGTGGAGGTCTTTGAGCCGGAGCGGGCGGAACTGCGGTTCGCTGGGATGGGTGAAAGCCTGGCAAAGCTCGCAGATGCTGATGAGCAGGTTCGGCCCGGTGCGGAGAAAATCCTGCAACGCGCGCGCCTCCGGAGCCACCGCCGGCTGGCTGGCCTGCTTGGGCAGGCTGAAAGGACGGGCGACATCC
>JAPLTZ010000265.1:3562-18636 GCA_026397895.1 Verrucomicrobiota bacterium
GCGACATCCGGCGCGGCGGACACCGGCGGAAGATTTTTTGGGGCACTCTCGGCAACCGCCGGCGCGGGCGCGGGCGCGGCGGGCGCAGGCGTGGGCGGGATTGGCGCGGAAGGTTTTTCCACCACGCCGCCGCCTTCGAGCAGGGTCTTGACGATGCTGATGAGCTGGGCCGGCGTGCAACTGGATTTCAGGAGCGAGGCGTCCGCGCCGGTTTTGGCGGCGGCCAGGGCGACTTCGGTCATGTAGGCGTTGGAGAAGATGACGACCTTGGTGTCCTTGAGCGCGGGGCTGGCACGGATGAACTTGAGCACGTCCGCGCCGTTGAACTTGGGCATCATCAGGTCGAGGACGACGAGGTCGGGCTTGATCAGCGGCAGCTCTTTCATGGCCACGAGGCCGTCCACGGCAACCTGCACGTCGAAGCCTTCGCGCTGGAATTTCTTGCGGTAGATTTCGACGATCACCGCATCATCTTCGACGATGAGAATTTTTTTCATGGGCGATTCTTCGTCGGCGGATTGGGAAATCAGTCCGGATAACCGTCGGGATTTTTCTGATGCCAGCGCCAGGCGGTGGCGACGATGTCGGCGAGCTTGGGGAACTGCGGTTTCCAGCCCAGCTCGGTCTTGGCCTTGGCGGCGCCGGCGACAAGCCGGGGCGGGTCGCCAGGGCGGCGGGGTTTTTCGATGACGGGGATTTTTTTGCCGGAGACCGATTCGCAGGTGGCGATGACTTCGCGGACGGAATAGCCGTCGCCGTTGCCGAGGTTGAAGAAGCCGCTTTTGCCCGGCGCGAGGCCGAGGATGTGGGCTTGGGCGAGGTCGCGGATGTGGATGTAGTCGCGGATGCAGGTGCCGTCGGGCGTGGGATAGTCGGTGCCGTAAATTTCGCAGTGCGCGGCCTGGCCGAGCGCGACTTTGAGGACGTTGGGGATGAGGTGCGACTCGATGCGGTGGTGCTCGCCGAATTTCTCGCTCGCGCCGGCGGCGTTGAAGTAGCGGAAAGCGACGAATTCGAGTTTGTGGATCTGCTGATACCACAGCAGCATTTTCTCGAACATGAGCTTGGATTCGCCGTAGGGGTTGATAGGGCGCTGGGGCAAATCCTCGGTCATCGGGATTTTGTCCGGCGGACCGTAGGTGGCACAGGTGGAACTGAAGACGAATTTCTTCACACCGCATTCGACGGCGGCATCGAGGAGGTTCTGGCCGGAGGCGACGTTGTTGCGGAAGTATTTTCCGGGATTGGTCATGGACTCGCCGACAAGGGCGTTGGCGGCGAAGTGGAGAACGGCTTCGGCCCTAGCGGCGGCCACGGATTTTTTGACGAGTGCGGCGTCGCTCAGGCAGCCCGGCACGAACTTCGCACGGGAATCCACAGCAGAGCGGTGGCCTTCGGTGAGATTGTCAAAAACGGTGACTTGATGGCCGGCGTTGAGAAGTTCCTCGCTGCAGACGGAGCCGATGTAGCCGGCACCGCCTGTTACAAATACGTTCATCAGTTGGAGGGAGGTTGGTTCTTGGGCGTTTTGCTGGAATCATCCGGTTCTTTGTCGGTGACCAGCCGCAAAAGCAGGGGCGCACCGCTGATCATATAAAGCCCGATGAGGACGAGGCAGATTTCGACGACGAGTTTCCACCACTCGCCCCGCTCAAAATGGATGCTGCCGTTGTGCCGGTGGTAAATCAGCGCCCAGTGCCGCACCACGTAGAGGATGCCGACCAGCCCGGCCATGCGAATTCCCAGACGGACAATCATTCGTTCGCTCATAATTTGCCTTTCTTGAAGAACACGGTTGAACCGAGCGTAGAATTGTTTCCGGGGGTGTCAACTCGTTTCCAAGCTCTGGCATGGTGCAAGTTTTGTTTTGCGTGGCAATCGCGGGAAAGCTAACTTTCCGGCTGCTTGTCCGATGGTGTAATGGTAACACAGCGCCCTTTGGAGGCGTTATTCATGGTTCGAATCCATGTCGGACAACCACTTTCCAAACCGTCCCTCCGCCCAACATCCCGATCCGGCAAACGATCAAGCGGCGCACAATTGCCGCGCCAGCCGCAGGGCGGCGAGCATGCTGGAGGGGTTGGCCTGATTTTTCCCGGCAATGTCGTAAGCCGTGCCGTGGTCGGGGGAGGTGCGGATGAACGGCAACCCCAGCGTCCAGTTGATGCCGCTCTCGAAGCCAATCATCTTCAGCGGGCCCAAACCCTGGTCGTGATACATGGCCACCACCGCATCGCACTCGCCGCGGAGAGCGTGGTAGAACAGGGCGTCGGCGGCCCACGGCCCGGTGACATCAATCCGCTTCTGCCGCGCGGCTTCAACGGCGGGAATTATGGTGGTGATTTCCTCGTCGCCGATCTTGCCGCCTTCGCCGGCGTGGGGGTTGAGCCCGCAGACAGCGACGCGGGCGCGGGACAGGCCGAGGTCGCGGCAGGCCTGGGCGGCCAGCTCGATGGTGAGGAGGATTTTTTCCCGGCTCAAATTTTCCGCGACGCGGCGGATGGGAACGTGCGTGGTGGCGAGGGCCACGCGCAGCCAGCGCCCGCGCTCGTCGTGGCCGAGGAGCATCATCGCGGTGCGATCGGTGTCGGCAAGCGCGGAGAGCAGTTCGGTCTGGCCGACAAAATTGTTCTCGCCGGCGCGGATGATGGCTTCCTTGTTGACTGGGGCGGTGACGAGGGCATCGAGTTCCCGGCGGAGGCAGCGTTGGGCACCGTCGCGCAGCCAGGCGACGGCGGCGCGGGCGGCAACGGGGGAGCCGGGCAGCAAATCCGCGGGCAGCGGCTCGGTCAGCGGGTTGCTGATGGAAAATTTTCCGGTCGGGTTGGTGCCGGCGGATTCTTGCAGCGGGAGCCGGAGGCCGAGTTTTTCATTCAGCCGGTGAAGATGTTTGGCATCGCCGATGAGCAGGTAGCGGGTCGGGTCGGCGGGCGGTTCGGCGGCCAAGGCTTTGAGGGTGACTTCGGGGCCGATGCCGGTGAGGTCGCCGAGTGAAATTCCGATGCGGAGGGACGGGTTGGCGGGTGACGGGTTCACACGGCGAATTTCAGATTTGAGATTTCAAATTTGAAATTTTAGAAGTAGCGGACGAAGGTTTTCTTTTTCAAACGGTCAATCCATTCCTTTTGCGTCTTGGTGCGTTCCTGGGCCTGAATGGTTTTTTCGATTTCGTCGCGGACGTCGCCGATGGGCTTGACGTGGGAGGCGCGGGTTTCTTCGACAAGCATGAGGTAGCAGGAGTCGGGGGTTTCGATGACGCCGCTGCGCTGGCCGGCTTTCAGGGTGAAGGCGGTTTCCGCAAGTTCCTGCCGGAGGACGGAGCGTTGGACCCAGCCCCAGTCGCCGCCCTGGTTGCGTTGGGAGCCGGTGGAGTAGATGGCGGCCATTTCGGAGAAGCTGGCGCCGTCGGTGATCTTGCCGAGGATTTCATCGGCGAGTTTTTTCCGGGCTTCGGGGGCGGGGGCGGCGGCGCTGTCGAGGACGATCATGCGGAGTTTGACCTGGTCTTCCTGTTTGAATTCATCCTGATGGGCGCCGTAGTAGGTCTCGATTTTGCGGGGGGAAATGATGATGCCGGAGGAGACGTATTTTCCGCGCATGGCGTCGATGATGATCTGGTCTTTGATCTGCTGGCGGAACATTTCAAAGGTAAGGTGTTCAGCCTGGAGGGTCTTGGTGAGGGTGGCGCGGTCGCCGAAGCGGCCGCGGATGCGTTCCTGGACGCCTTCCTCGGTGACGCTTTCGGGGAGACTGAAGCCGGAGGCTTTGAATTCGTGGAGGATGAGCTGGCGTTGGACGAGGTCTTCGAGGGCGTCGTTGAGGGTTTCGGTGAGTTTTTTCTGGTAGAGATCGGGGCGGGTGGCGTATTGGCGGCGAAGAAGTTCCACGGCGCGGCTGGCGTTGGCTTCGACCTGCTGGTAGGTGATGACGGCATCGCCGACGATGGCTTTGATGCCGTTGGCGAGGTCGGCGGCGGCGGTGGTGGCGAAGAAAGCGGCGGCGCCCGCGAGTGAAATGAGGGGAGAAATTCTCATGCGATTGGGCGCATGGTAGGACAGGGGCCGGGGCCGGTCAAGCGCGGGGCGTTCCGCCGGCGAGGGCTTTGCTGATGGCGCTGCGGACTTCGGCGATGGAGAACGGCTTGGGCAGGCAGGTGAGTTTTTCCTGGTCGAGAAACTGGCGGGTTTTGTCGCTGACGAGGTCGCCGGTGATGAAGATGAGGCGGGCGGCGAGTTTGGGGTTGGTCTGGCGCAGTTGCTCGTAAACCTGGCGGCCGGTGAGGCCGGGCATTTTCCAGTCGCAGAGGACAAGATCGTAGTCTCCTTGGCGGAGGCAGGCGAGGCCGGCTTCGCCGTTGTTGGCGGTTTCGACCTGGTAACCTTGGCGGGTGAGAATGCCGCGAATCATTTCCAGGATGGGCTCTTCGTCGTCGATGGTGAGAATTTTTTTGCCGGTGCCTTCGAGCGGGTCGGACGTTTTGGCGGCGGCGGCGTCCAGCGCGGCGGTGGCGGTTTTATCAGCAATGGGCAGTTCGATGGTGAAGGTGGCGCCTTCGCCGGGCCGGCTGGAGGGGACGATGCTGCCGCCGTGTTCCTGAATGATGCCGTAGCAGAGGCTCAAGCCGAGGCCGGTGCCTTTGCCGACTTCCTTGGTGGTGAAGAAGGGGTCGAAGATTTTGGAGAGGTTGGCGTCGGAGATGCCGGGGCCGTTGTCCTGGATGGTGATGCGGACGTTAGAGCCGATGGCGGCGGTGGTGATGGTGATGCGACCACGGGCTTGGTGTCCTTCGAGGGCTTGGCGGGCGTTGTTGAGGATGTTGACGAGCACCTGTTGGATCTGGTGGGTGTCAACGAGGGCGTTGGGCAGGGCGGGGTCGAGGCGGCTGGTGACCTCGATATTGCTGGTGCGAAGTTGGTAGGAAAGGATGTCGAGCGCGGCTTCGATGAGGCGGTTGACGCAGGCAGATTTGCGTTCAGGCTGGTGGCGGCGGGCGAAGCTGAGGAGGGATTGGACGATTTTCTGGCAGCGTTGGGCGCTTTTGAAAATCATGTCCACGGAAGTCTTGTGTTCGGTGCTGATGTTGTCCTGCTGGAGCAATTCGGAGAAGCCCATCACGGTGGTGAGGGGGTTGTTGAGTTCGTGGGCAACGCCGGCGATGAATTCGCCGATGCCGGAAAGTTTTTCGCTTTGGATGAGCTGGGCCTGGGTGGTTTTGAGGCGTTGGACGGCGTTTTCGAGTTCTTCGCGGGAGCTTTTAAGGTTGGCGGTCATCTGGTTGAAGCCGTGCGCGAGCTCGCCGAATTCGTCGCGGGAGGCGACGGCGACGCGGTGGGAGAAATCACCGGCCCCGATGGCTTCGGCACCGACATGCAACTGTTTCAGGGGGGCGCTGACTTTGTGGACGATGAGGCTGACGACGGCGGCGCCGATGAGGATGGCGATGAGGCTGGCCAGAAATATCTGCCGCTGGGTTTCCTCAAGGGCTTGCATGGCCTTTTCGATGGGATACAGCACGAGGTAATAGAGCTGGCTGTTGGCGGTGTTCAGGGAAAGGGTCAGATACAGGTAGCGGTCGCCGAAGAGGGTGATGGGTTTGATGTTGGCTTCAAGGGGGGCGGTAGTCGCCGGGGCTTTGGCCGTCAGTTCCTGCTGGAGCGCTTCCTGGCGGATGTCGGGATTGGCAAGCTTGTAGGCGATGATGCGATTGTTGGCGCGCAAAACGAGTTCGCTGTGGGTCAGTTCGTGAAAATCATTTTCGAGAGTGTTGGGGACGCCGAAACTGATGACCCCGCGGATTTCGCCATCCCCGCTCATGATGGGGAGCGACATGATGTCGAAAAACTTGCCGCCGTAGATGGCAAAGTCGGGCTTGGAAGCTTCGCCGTGCAAAACAAGCTCGATAGAGTCGGCACAGTGTTTTTCAAATTCAGCGGGATCGAGCCGAGGGTCGCGGGTGACGGTAAGGTGCTGACCATCGAGCGTGGTGAGGACAATGGCGTCGGCGACCTTGTCGCGGATGAGGTCGTTGATGAGGCCGCGGAAAGTTTTTTGGGCGCTGGTGTTGATCACGCGGTCGGAAGCCCGGACGGGACGGGCTTCGGCCAGAGCGGCGACGGCTTTGAATTTTGGTTCGTTGACAATGTTGCGGTAACGCCACTCCATTTCATTGCGGTGAAGGTCCTGCAGGTAGCTGAGCTCCCGGCCGCTTTGCTGAAGTTGGATGCGGGCTTCAAGCTGCAGCTGCTTGTAAACCCGGCGATAGGCCAGCCCCATGGAAATGGTCATCAGGAGCACCATGACGCCGACGACCGGGACGAGCACCTTGGTGCGGAAGCTGAAGCGGATTTTGCGTTTGCCGGATTCCATGGTCAGTTGGCAGGCAGATTGGCGAGGTTCAGCAGGAAGTCAATTTTGACTTCGCCTTCGGCCGGCACGGTGATTTCGCGGGTCTGGGCCGGCAGGCGTTCGTGCCAGACCTTGAGGCGATAGTTGCCGGCGGGGACGTTTCTGATGAAATAATTGTTGCGGAAGTCGGTGCCGGTGAACCAAGGGTTCTCCATCACCAGGACGATGCTGTTCAGGTTGGCATACAGCGAACAAAACACATCCACCCGGCCGGGCCGGTCGAATGTCCAAGGCGGGGAGGAATCGCCGGGTTTGCAGAGCGGAAATTCAAAAGTCGCGGTCGCGGACAGGGAAAAAAACTTGTGATAGACCGAATCCTCGTTCCGCCATTCCACGGTCGTGCCGATGAGCAACGGCAGCACGCGCGGCGAAAAAATCGCCTCCTGCCGGGCGTTGCGGCGCACGAGGATGGTCACCGGCCTGAATCGCGGAGGGGAATTTGTGTTGGTCACCCCGTCAATGAAAACGATGAAATCCCGAAAGCCCGTCAGATTGGTTTTGGCCGGCTCCGCCGTTTCCGCCCCGGCATTTTCGGGTGTGGGCTGGGCGGCGGGCGGCGCTCCGGTCACGCGCACCTGACCCCGAATGTTGCCAGCCTCCGCCGTCACCCACGCCCACAGGCTGGCGACCAACAACATCCCCCACAATTTGGCAGCACCGGATGACATTCAGTATTTCGGCAAATTATTTATTCCCAGCACAAAATCAACCTTGGCCTCGCCCTGCGCGGGCACGGTGATTTCCTTCACCTGCGCCGGCACGCGCTCGTGCCAGGCTTTGAGCTTGTAGGTGCCGGGCGGGACATTCGTGATGGCGAAATGCCCGCCCGAGTCGGCCGCCGCGTAATACGGATTCTCCAGCACCAGCACGATGCAGCTCATCCGCGAGTGGATGGAACAAAACACATCCACCCGCCCCGGCTTGTCGAAGGTCACGCTCTTGACCGTGGGCGCCTTGTAAAGATCGAGATCGAACGGCTTGGTCTCCGACATCGAAAAGACGTTGTGATAAATCTCGTCGTTGTTCGGCCATTCCACCGTCGTCCCGACCACCACCGGCAACACATGCGGCTCGAACACGGCGCCCTTCTGCGACACGCTCCGGCGGGTTTCCACCGTCAACGGTTTGCTGGGCAGCACGACCGGCTGGTCGCCGACCGGCCCTTCGATGAACACGATGAAGTCCTGCAGCTCCGCGTAGTTGACGCGCTCGACGAATTTGAATTTCCGGCTCTCGTAGCTGCCGCCGCCCGCCGATTGCTCGGTGCCGGGCTTGCCTTCGGCGCGGACGGTGCCGGTGATGTCGCCGGCGGCGCAGGAGACCACCGCCGCCAAACCGCACAACCCGCAGGCGAAAAGTTTTTTCATGGTCAGAATTTCAGCGCGGCCTGCACGGAGAACATGTCCTCCTGATTGCGGATGTCGCCGCCCGTCTCCTTGCCGCGCTCGAAGCTGTATTCCGCCTTGAGCAGCAGGTTTTCGCTGAAGCGATAGCCGACGCCCAGGCTCAAGCGCCACAAGCTTTCCGTCAGCGATTCATAAAAATAATCCCCGTAATCGCCCTGCCCCACGAGGGGAAAACCCTTGTCCGCCAGAATGTGGCTGAACCGCGCGGCGGCGTAGAGCTTGCGGGTGAGAAACTGCTGACCCTCGAAGGAATAATAATAAACCGTTCGCCGGTTGTTGCCGGCAGGGTCGTTGTCGTCGTAGCGGATGACGCCGCCGGCCGCGCTCAAATGGCCGCGCGCCCACCGCACCGCCACGTCGCCCTGGACGAGGTTGGCGCGGAACGCCGTCGTGTTCGTCGAGCCGAGCGAGCGGAAATAGCCGTTGCCGAACCACAGCGCCGACAGTTGGTCGTTCTGCACGTTCAAATCGCCGGTGCGCATCGCGCTCACGCTGAAATGCAGCCAGCGCGTCGGGTCGTAGCTGATGCGGCCCGCCACGGATTTGTCGCGGTTGAAGTCGCGGTTGTCGGCGTCGCTGCCGTTCTGCACGGCCAGCGCGTAGGAGAATTTGCCCAGCTTGCCGTAAAGCTCCACGCCCTCGTCCACGCCCCAGAAATCCGCGAGCGAATGGCTGATGAGCGGATTGTCAATCGCGTCGCGCGTCAGATATTCCTCGCCGAAGGGAATGTCCATGCGGCCCGCGCGCACGTTCAGTTGCCGCTCGCGATTCCAGAGCCGCGAGACATCCTCGAAGTCCACGTAAAATTCGCCGAGCTTCAGGCTCAACCCGGACTCCTCCCGCTGCGCCAGGTTCAACTCGCTGAAGAAGTAAACATTTTCCCAGACCGGCGCTTCAAAAAACAACTTCGCCTCGTCCACCCGGAACTCCGAATTCGGCGACGACCCCTCCCGCGCCGTGTGGAAGAAACCCACGCCGCCCTCGCCGGTGATGTGCAGCTTGCCGAGGTTGATGCCCCCGGGCGCTTTCGTGTCGGCGGGCGCGTTGTTGCCCGCCTTCAAATCCGCCAACTCCTGCTCCCGCGCGCTGCGGGCGGACTGCAGTTCGCCGACCTGCCGGGAGAGCGTCTCGATCAGACCCTTCTGCGCGCGCAACTGCTCCTGCAAAGCGGTGTTCGCCTGCCGCAGTTCCTGCAACTGCTGCTGGACGGTGTCCGCTTTTTCCGCGCCGCGCCCGACCGATGCCGAAAACAAAACCGCCGCGCCCAAGACCGCCGCCCGCCAAAGCCGCGCCGCCGCGCCGCCGGAGAGCGACCTTTTCAATCTGAACGAAAGCCGGAAAAACCTCATAGTGAACGGAGTGAATTTATGGCCCGCCCCGGCTCTGGTCAAGCACACGCCCGCCGGCTGCAAGCAAGATTGCCTTTTGCCGCGAAACCCGCCACACTGGCCGGACGTTTATGATCATCGTCCTGAAACCTAATATCGCGAAGTCCGCCGAAGCCGCCGTCATCAAAGGCATCCGCGCGCTCGGCTACCAGCCGCACATCATGCGCGGCGTCGCCCGCACCGTCATCGGCGCCATTGGCGACGAGATTACCCACAAGTCGCTCGAAACCCTCGCCAGCACTTTCCCGCAAGCCGTCGAAAGCGTCCTTCCCATCCAGAAACGCTACAAACTCGTCAGCCGCGAAGCGCATCCTTCCAACTCCACCGTCAAGGTCGGCAAGCATGTCATCGGCGGCAAAAAATTCCACGTCATGGCCGGGCCCTGCTCCGTCGAGAGCGAAAAGCAGCTCCTGACCACCGCCGTCGCCGTGGCCAAAGCGGGCGCGACGATGCTCCGCGGCGGCGCGTTCAAGCCCCGCACCTCGCCCTACGAATTCCAGGGCCTCGGCGAAAAAGGATTGAAACTCCTCGCCAAAGCGCGCCAGGAAACCGGCCTGCCCGTCATCACCGAACTCCTTTCCGAAAACCAGGCCGAACTCGTCGCCGAATATTCCGACATCCTCCAGATCGGCGCGCGCAACGCCCAGAACTTCCAGCTCCTCATCGCCGCCGCCAAGACCGGCCGGCCCGTGCTCCTCAAGCGCGGCCTCTCCATGCGCATCGAGGAATGGCTGCTCGCCGGCGAATACGTCCTCGCCAACGAGAACCCCAACCTCATGTTCTGCGAACGCGGCATCCGCACCTTCGAGACCTACACCCGCAACACCCTCGACCTCTCCACCATTCCCATCATCAAGAAGGAAGCGCACTCGCCCATCGTCATTGACCCCAGCCAGGGCGCGGGCCGCGCCGACCTCGTCGTGGCCATGTGCAAAGGTGCGGCGGCGATGGGCGCGGACGCGCTGCTCATCGAAGTCCATCCGAACCCCGCCGAGGCGTGGAGCGACGGCGCACAACAGCTCACCCTCGACAACTTCGCCAAGCTGATGAAAGAACTGAAACCCTTCATCAAGGCGGCGGGCCGCGAATAATCCGACTCTCGATTAAAACGGCGGGAAGGCTGCGGCTTTCCCGCCGTTTTGCTTGGGTGCAATCTTGACACTGCCTCGAAACGCGGGTTGACGGGAATGAAACTCTGAAATAGCGTCGCGCTATGAAGGCATCTCTCGGCACTCGGTTTATGATTGCGGCAGTGCTGATTACCGGCGGATTTTTGCTTCAACTGTCCGGTTTGTCAGGTGGCGGAATTCTCATGAGCATGATCGTTTTATTTGTCACACCACGCTCGGAGTTCATTCGGCCCCTTCCGCAGCGCGAGATTTGGTCAACTTTTGGCCTTCTGGCCGCCTTCGTTGCTGTGTGTGTCGCTTGGAAGCATTTGGTTTCGGGTTCTGCTTCCGAAGCAATTGAGCGTTTCTTTCGCCATCCGGCAGTCGTCGTGCCGTTGTGGTTGATCATGCTTTGGTTGCTTTATCGCTGTTGGCGGAGACAGAAAAAAGATGCGGAAGCCAAGCACACAGCGAGCTAATCAGCACGCTTCAGAAAATCGCCGCTTTCCGGCTTTAGTTTTCCCCCGCCGCCCCGCAAAAGAAAAAACCGGCCGGTCTCACGACCAGCCGGTTGACGAAGCGAATCCCGGTTATTTCTTCAGCAGGTTGCCCACGGCGCCCGCGCCTTCGGTGGTCGCCTTTTTGATCTGTGCCTTGAGGCTGTCCACGAGCTTCTGCTGCGCGTCGGTCAGCTTCAGGCCGCCCAGGTTGTTGAGGGTGGTGAGCGCGTCCTGATACTTGCCCGCGTTGACGAGGCTCTTGGCCTTGTCAATGGCTTCCTGCGCCTTGGATTCGGCGGCGGCGGCGAGCTTCTTGGCCTCGGCCTGGGCGTCGCCGGCGGCCTGCTTCAAGGCATCGCCGACATTGCCGGCGGTTTCCTTGGTGGCGTTGAGCGCCTTTTCCATGGGGGTTTCCTTTTTGCAGCCGGTGACGCCGAGGAGCAGCGTGGCGGCGGTGACGAGGGTGAGGAGGGATTTGGTTTTCATGTTTTTATCTTGGTTGTGGTTTTGGTGGTTTGCAGAAAAAAACCGGCCGGTCAGATGACCGGCCGGTTCGCGAGACTTGGATTTTAGTAAACCGTGGTGCTTTCCTCTTCCGTGACGGGCGTCTTGAGCTCGTCGCAGGTCAGCACGGTCTTGTTGCGGGAGTCGCCGGCGGCGACGGCCTTCACCTTGATGGTGTAGACGACGCTCTGCTTGGCGGCGAGCACCGGCACGCTCGGGAAGGAGACGTCCTGGCCGCTCACGCTGCCTTGTTCGGAACTGACGGGCACGACTTCCGCCGCGAAGCTGGAAGCAATCTTCACGTTGTGGATGTCGGCGAAGCCCTGGTTCTTGACGGTGATGGTGTAGGTGGTGACTTCACCGGCCTGCAGCGGGTCGGGGTCATCCACGACTTCGAGCAGCACGGCAGCGACACCCTTCCAGGTGGTGCAGCTTTGCGCGCTGTCGCTCATGCCGCCGGCGGTGGCGGTGGCGGCGTTGCAATGTTCGCCGCCGGTCTTGCCGGTGAGCTTGACGGCGAAGGCTTGCTTCGCGCCCGCCGCGAGGGACGGGATGGTCCAGGTGGCTTTGTTGCCCTTGACGGTCGCTTCCGGGGCGGCGGCAATCACGGTGCCTTCCGGCGCGGTGTCGGTCACGACGACGTTTTCGAGGGCGGTGTCGCCGGTGTTGAAGACGACGACTTCGTAGTCGGCGTTGCGGCCGATGATCTGGCTCTTGGTGCCGGATTTCTCAATCTTCAGGCCGGGCTGCTGGACGACAGTGCAAGCTTCGGCGCTGACTTTGCCGGCGTTGTCGGAGTTGGCGGTGGCGGTGTTGCAGGCTTTGCCGCGCTTGTCGGCCTTGAAGGTGACGGCGAGGGTCTTGGCCTGGCCGGGGGCGAGGTTGCCGACGGCGACGGTGGCGGGCTGGCCGCTCAAGCCGGCAGGCACGGGGTCGGTGACGACGACGTTGCGGGCGACGGTGTTGCCGGTGTTCTTGACGGTGATGTTGTAGGTCACGTCAGAACCGAGGGTGGCGGTGGCCGGGCCGCTCTTGGCGATGGCGAGCGCGGCTTTGCCCACGAAGGTGGCGGCGCAAACACGCGGGTCGGCGGCGACCAAGGCGCAGTTGACGAGCGTGCCTTCCTGGTCGGCCTTCAGCCAGACTTTGATGTTCTGGGCCTGGCCGGCGTCCATGTCGCCGAGATTCCAAGTCAGCGTGCTGCCGTCAACCTTGGCGGCGGGTTCGCTGCGGACGAAGCTCGCACCGGCGGGCAGGCGGTCGGTGATGACGACATTGCCGGCGCAGGCGACGGCCTTGGCGTTGATTTCGGTGAGGTATTCCTGACCGAGGGTGGCTTCCGCCGGGGCGGTCTTGGAGAGGTTGATCAGCCCGGTCTTGATGACCGAGGAGCAGGAGGTCGGCACTGGCGCAGCGGCGGGCGCGGCAGCGGGTTCGGCGGCAGGCGCGGCGGGCGCAACGGCTGTTTCCGTGGCGGGGGTTACGCCCCAACGACGGCCCCAAGTGTCGTAGCTGGCCTTGGTTTGGTTGACGCTGTCAATGTTCTGGTCCTGACGTGCGGGAATGTCCCAAGGGCGCGAAGTGCAGCCCGCGATGACAGCCGTCACAGCAATGGCCAGACTCAGTTTGGTCAATATTTGGTTAGGTTTCATGGTGTTTTGTTTGGTTGTTGGTTTTGGTTCGCTTAAATTTCCTAATCTGACGACAGGTCTGCCTTGGAGTTGATTTGTTTGGATGGTTCCCTGCCGTTCAGCTAAAAGGACTCTAGCTAAACAGTTTTTGCCGTCAATACGAAAAAATCCACTGGCCGGCGGGGTCAAGGCCGCTAATTTAACCGCCGAAAAACTTCTGGATTTCGCGGATGACCTCCACGCAGCGGTCCACTTCGGCGCGGGTGTTGTAGAAGTAGAAGCTCGCCCGGGCGGTGGATTCCACGCCGAGCTTATGCATGAGCGGTTGCGTGCAGTGATGCCCGCCGCGCAGCGCCACGCCCGCCTGATCCGCCAGCATGACGACGTCGTGGGCGTGAACGTCCTTCAGCAGGAAGCTCACGAGCCCAGCGCGTCCGGTCTTCGGGCCGAACAGGCGGATGTTTTTCAGCACCGCGAGCTTTTCGTAGGCGTAGTGCGCGAGTTCCTGGTCGTGCTGCCAGATGTTTTCGCGACCGATGACGTCGAGGTAATCCATTGCGGCGTGCAGGCCGATGGGGCCGGAAATATCCGGCGTGCCCGCCTCGAAGCGGTGCGGCGCGTGCTTGAACTCGGTCTTGTCGTAGCCAACGGTCAGAATCATCTCGCCGCCGCCCTGATACGGCGGCATGGCGTCGAGCAATTCCTGCCGGCCCCACAGCACACCGATGCCGGTCGGGCCGCAAATCTTGTGGCCGCTGAACGCAAAGAAGTCGCAGCCGATGGCCTGCACGTCCACGGGGCAATGCCCCGCGCTCTGCGCGCCGTCCACCAGCGTGACGATGCCGAGCTTGCGCGCGCGGGCGCAGAGTTCGGCGACGGAATTGACCGTGCCCATCGAGTTCGAGATGTGAACCAGCGAGAGCAGCTTCACCTGCGAGGTGAGCAACGAGTTCAGCTTGGACAAATCGAGCAGGCCCTCGTCGCCGGTGACGGGGATGTAGGCAATCTTCGCGCCGGTCTTCTGCGCGAGCAACTGCCACGGGACGAGATTGCTGTGGTGCTCCATCTCGGTGAGCAGGATGACATCGCCGGACTTGAGATTCTTCGCGCCCCAGGTGGCGGCAACCAAATTAATCCCCTCCGTCGTGCCACGCGTCCAGATGATTTCGTCGGCGCTGCGGGCGTTGATGAACTTGGCGGCGCGCACGCGCGCGGCTTCAAAGGCATTCGTCGAACGGTTGCTCAACTCGTGGATGCCGCGGTGGACATTGGCGTTGTCGCGCTCGTAGTAACGGACGAGCGCGTCGATGACGGCGCGCGGTTTCTGCGAGGTGGCGGCGTTGTCGAGATAAACGAGCGGCTTGCCGTGGACTTGCTGGTCGAGGATGGGAAAATCCGCGCGCAGCTTGGCCCAATCAATGGATTTGTTTTCCTTCATTAAAACTTTATCCGCAGATTTCGCAGACTGACGCAGATTCAAAACAGAAATTCATCTGCGTGAATCTGTGAAATCTGCGGACGGACTCACAGCAACCCCAGTTGCAGCTTGGCCGCCTCGGTCATCATGCTCTGATTCCATTGCGGGTCCCAGACGAGTTCCACGTTCACGTCGTCCACGCTTTGGAGGGACAGCAGTTTGGTCTGCACGTCCTGCGCGAGCACCGGGCCCATGCCGCAACCGGGCGCGGTGAGGGTCATCTTCACCTCGGCCTTGTAGCTGTTGGCGGCGAGCGGCGTGAGATGGCAATCGTAAATCAGGCCGAGGTCCACGATGTTGACGGGGATTTCGGGGTCGTAGCAGGAGCGTAGTTGATTCCAAATCTCCTTCTCCAGCGCCTCGGTCGTGACCGGCGTGCCGGCGACCTTGACTTGGGCGACAACTTCGAGGCCGAGCGCGTCGGCGTCCTTGCCCTCGACGCGGAACATGTTGCCGTTGACGATGACGGTGTAGCTGCCGCCGAGCGACTGGGTGATGTGCGCGGCTTCGCCTTTCTGGAGCGTGACCTTCATGCCGGCGGGGATGACGGAGGCTTCCACGTCGCGGGCGAGGATAACTGGTTCGTTGCTGCTCATAATGGAAAATTGTAATTCATACTGCGGCGGCTGTCGCGTTCCTTTTGCAAGGCCAAGC
>JAPLTZ010000265.1:18660-24531 GCA_026397895.1 Verrucomicrobiota bacterium
CGGATATTTGTGGACGCCCGCGAACACGGCGAGCTTGCCTAAATTTTCCTGCGGCCTGCCGGTGGTGACCATGTCGCGGACTTTGGTGAAAAGCGCTTTGACTTCCGCCTTGGTCTTGCCCTTCACCGCGTCGGTCAACAGCGACGCCGAAGCCTTGGAAATGCAGCAGCCCGAACCGACGAAGCCGGCGTCCTTGACCACCTCGCCGTCGAGCGTGAGGAACAGCTTCAACTGGTCGCCGCACAGCGGATTCCTGCCCTGCGCGGAGCAGGTGCACTGCGGCAGCTCGTGGAAATTGCGCGGCTGCTTGCAGTGGTCCAAAATGACCTGCTGATAAAGGTCGTTTAGGTCTTCAAACATATTTCCCGGTTTATTTTCCGGCCAGATGCGGGTTCGCTTCGAGGCGATCCCAGATAATCCTGTCCAACTCCTCCCGCGCGGCCTCGTGGCGGACGCGTTCAATGATCTCGCCGGCGAAGGCGTGGATGAGCATCTGCCGCGCGGTGTCCTTGCCGATGCCGCGGGAGCGGAGGTAGTAGATGGATTCGGCGTTGAGCTGGCCGATGGTCGCGCCGTGGGTGCACTTCACGTCGTCGGCGTAAATCTCCAACTGCGGCTTGGTGTCAGCGGTAGCGTCGTCGGAGAGCAAAAGATTTTTGTTCGTCTGCTTCGCGTCGGTCTTCTGCGCGATGGGATGGACGTAAATCCGTCCGTGGAAGACGCCCTTGGATTTGTCGTCGAGGATGCCGTTGAAATATTCGTGGCTCGCGCAATGCGGTTGCGCGTGCTCCACGACCATGTGGTGGTCGGCGAGCTGCTCGCCCTTGGTCAGGTAGAGGCCGTTGAGGATGCACTCCAAGCCTTCGCCGGCGAGATTGGTGCGGATGTTGTTGCGGGAAATCTTCGCGCCCGCCGCGATGGAATGGTGGATGACGTTGCTGGTCTTGCCAAGGTGCGCGTGGAACGCCGCGATGTGGAACGCGGACGCCGCTTCGTCCTGAAATTTCAGATGCTCCACCACCGCGTTGTCGCCGGCGATGAGTTCGGTGACGGCGTTGGTGAAATACGCGGTGGCCGTGGTCGCGACGTAGCTTTCCAGCACGGTGAGCTGCGAATTGGCCTCGGCGATGATGAGGTTGCGCGGCTGCGCCGTGGCGCCGGCTTCCGGGGCGGTGAAAATGTTGAGCAGGTGGATCGGCTGCGCGACGACCGTGCCGGCGGGAACGAAGATGAACGCGCCGTCCTGAAAGAACGCGGTGTTGAGCGCGGTGAAGGTGTTGGCTTCAGTGTTGGCGTAACGCGCGAGGTGTTTTTCCAACAGCGCAGCGTCAGACTTGAGCGCGGCGGCGAGGCTGGAGACCTTCACGCCGGCGGGGAGTTTGCCGATGACGGAGAGTTCGGGCGCGAACAGTCCGTTCACGAACACCAGCCGGTTCGCGTCAAGCTTGGCAAAGGTGAACTGCCTGACGGATTCCTTGGTCAACCCTGCGGTCGTCAGTTTGGTGACCGGCTTGAACGGCAGTTGCGCGATGGCCGACACGTTGGTGAAGCGCCAGTCCTCGTGCTGGAGCGTGGGAAAGCCGAGCTTGGTGAAGCTGGCGAGCGCGGCCTCGCGGCGCGACGCGAGCCACGCGGGTTGGCCGGGGGCGGCGGGTTGCTGGAAAGCGGCGAGGCAGGCCTCGTCCAGGGATGTGTCCGGTTTTTTGCTCGTCGAAATCATGATCAAATCCAATCCCGCCGCCTGCTCCGCGCAGGTGGAAGCGGAGTGAAATTATTTCACGGTTCACCCGGCGACGCAAGCTCCGCGCGGGTAAAACTGCGTTAACCGCGAATTAGAATAATTAAAAACTGGCGAACGCGCCGGGAAGGAGCTGCTGCACGCGAAAGGTGCGGATGGTTTTCAGCCGCGCGCTGTCGGCGACGAAGACTTTGGCGGCGGGCGCGTATTCGGCGAGAAGTTGCCGGCATGCGCCACAGGGCATCGCTCCGCCGTCCAACCGCGCCACGACGGCGATGGCGGTGAATTTTTTCTTCCCGCCGGTCAGCGCGGTGAAGAGCGCCACGCGTTCCGCGCAGCAGGTGAGGCCGTAGCTGACGCTCTCCACGTTCGCGCCGGTGATGATTTCGCCGGTGGCGGTGAGCAGCGCGGCGCCGACCTTGAATTTGGAATACGGCGCGACGGCGCGTTCCCGCGCAGCAGCGGCGGCGGCGATGAGTTCAGTTTTCCCGATTTTGGCCATAAAGTTTTGCGAAGTTTTTCAACAGTTGGGCGGCCTGTGGTTTCACCGCGTCCGCCGTCGCCAAAACTTCCGCGTGCGAGAGCGCGCCCTTGCTGATGCCGGCGGCGAGGTTGGTGATGCAGGAAAGTCCGGCCACGCGCAGGCCGCATTGCCGCGCGACGATGGCTTCGGGCACGGTGCTCATGCCCACGGCGTCCGCACCGAGCCGGGCGAATGCGCGGATTTCCGCCGGGGTCTCGTAGCTCGGGCCGCTGACGGCGAGGTAGACGCCGCGTTGCAATTTGATTTTGGCCGTTCGCGCGGCCTGCGCGAGGAGGCCGGCGAGCTTGGCATCGTAAACCTGCGTGAGGTCCACGAAGCGCGGCAGGCCGGGAATCGCCGGCCCGCGCAGCGGGTTCGCGCCCATGAGGTTGATGTGGTCGGTGAGCGCCATGAAATCGCCCGCGTGGAATTTGGGATTGAGGCCGCCTGCCGCGTTCGTCAGCAGCAAGTCGGTGATGCCGTAAGCCGCCAGCACGCGCACGGCGAACGTGACGCGCTCCATCGGATGGCCTTCGTAGAAATGCGCGCGTCCGCTCAACACGATGACGGGCGTGCCGCCGAGTTTGCCGATGACGAGTTTGCCGTCATGGCCCGCAACCGTCGGTTTGGGAAAGCCGGGGAGCTTGGCGTAGGGTATCGCAGCGTCCGCATCGAGCTGGTTGAGGACGTGGTTGAAGCCGCTGCCGAGGACGAGGGCGAGGGTGGGGCGGAGTTTTGAGAGCCGTTGAATCTTGGCGGCGGCGGCGTTCATGGATGGATTAAGCCACAGCTTGCCGCGCGGGGGCAAGCAGGGAAGGCGGTTTGATTTCTCCTGACGATTTTTCCCGAAGTCCGAGCCGAACTTGCACTTGAGATGAGAAACGTTTTCCGTCACCGTGGCCGCGAGCAAAGCAAGCGCCCGTGCTGGCGCGCGGCAAAGCCGTCCGCCCGGCGCACCGAAACGGACTGGGAATGAAACCGACATCATCCAACCACATCTATCTCGCGGGACTCGCGGTGGCGCTCGCGCTGCTCAGCGGCGTGGTTTGGCTGGGCTGGCGTCACGCGGGACACGAACAGGAGAAGTCGGCGCTGGTGGTCCGCGCGCACGAGGTGCAGGCGGGCCTGAACAGGCTGCTGGCATTGGTGGGCGACATCGAGACCGGCGCGCGAGGATTTGTGATCACGGGCGATGAGGCGTTCAAGGTGCCTTTTGAAAACGGGTTGAAAGAGGTGGCGGACCAGCAACGGCGGTTGAAGGAACTCATCCGGGACACCGAGCAGCAGGCGAATCTCTCCGCCCTGGAGCCGCTGATCGCCGAGCGGATTGCGGTGTCTCGGCGCAACGTGGAGCTGCGCCGGGACTCCGGATTCGAGGCAGCCCGCGAGCAGGTCGCCGCCGGCAAGGGCAAGGCGGTGATGGATGCGATCCGCGCAAAGCTGACCGAGATGGATGCGCGGGAGCAGGCGTTGCTGGAGGAGCGCTCCGCCGCCGCACAACGCGAGGCGGGTCACACCCGAATGGTGACGCTTGTCGGAGCGGGGCTGAGCTTCGCACTGCTCATCGCGGTGTTCGCGCTGGTGCTGCGGGAGAACCGTCTCCGCCAACAGACGCAGGATGAGCTCGACCGTTTCTTCGCGCTCTCGCTGGACATGCTGGGCATCGCGGGCACGGACGGCTATTTCAGGCGCGTCAACGCCGCCTTCACGCAGACGCTGGGCTGGAGCGCGGCGGAATTTCTGGCGCGGCCGTTCCTGGACTTCGTGCATCCCGACGACCAGGCCGCCACGGTGCGCGAGGTGGAGAAACTGGCCGCCGGCGAAAAAGTCCTCCGCTTCGAAAACCGCTACCAGCACAAGGACGGTTCGTGGCGAGTGCTGTCGTGGAAAGCCGTGCCGCAGGCGGGCGGAGAAATCTTCGCCACCGGACGCGACATCACCGAGCGCAAAAAGGCGGAGGCCGCCCTGCTCAAGAGCGAGGAGAAACTCGCCGTCACGCTCCAGTCCATCGGCGATGCCGTGCTGGCCACCGACGCGCAACGGCGCGTCACCCGGCTCAACCCCGTCGCCGAGAAACTCACCGGCTGGACGCAGGCCGAGGCGCAGGGCCGGACGGTGGACGAGGTCTTCAACATCATCAACGAGGAGACGCGCCGGCCCGCTGTCATCCCCATTGACGACGTGCTGGCCACCGGCGAGATCCACGGCCTGGCCAACCACACCGTGCTCATCGCGCGCGACGGCACTGAGCGGCCCATCGCCGACAGTGCCGCGCCCATCCGCGACCCGCGATGTGACGGGCGAATACGCCGCGCGGCGGACGTTGCGCGACAGCGAGGCCCTGAACCGCGCCGTGCTGAACTCCATCATGGCGAACGTCGCCGTGGTGGACCGCCGCGGGAAGATCATCGCCGTCAACGACGGCTGGGCGCAGTTCGCAAAAGAGAACAGTTCCGACTTCCAGATGCAGGGCGTGAGCGTGGGGGCGAACTATCTGGAAGTCTGCTCCCGCGCCGCGCACGAAGCCGGCGGTGAGGCGGAAGAAATATTGAACGGACTCCGCGACGTGCTGGCTCATTCGCAGGCCACGTTCCGGCACGAGTCTCCCTGCCACTCGCCAACCGAAAGGCGCTGGTTCAGCATGCAGGTCTCCGCCCTGCACCGCGCGGAAGGCGGCGCGGTCATCGCCCACATCAACATCACCGAGCGCAAGCGCGCCGAGCAGGTGCTCGCCGATTTCAAGGCCGCGCTGGACGAGCACGCCATCGTCGCCATCACGGACGCGCTCGGAAAAATCACCTACGTGAACGACAAGTTCTGCGCCATCTCCAGATACTCCCGCGCGGAGCTGCTCGGCCAGGACCACCGCATCGTCAACTCCAAGCACCATCCGAAAGAATTCATCCGCGAACTGTGGGAGACGATTTCCGCCGGGCGCGTGTGGAAGGGGGCGATCAAGAACCGCGCCAAGGACGGCTCGTTCTACTGGGTGGATACGACTATCGTGCCCTTCCTCGGCGCGGACGGGAAACCCGCCCAATACATCGCCATCCGCACCGACATCACCGACACAAAGCGCGCGGAGGAGGAGACCCGCAGCTTCAACATGGAGCTCGAACAGCTCGTGACCCGGCGCACCGCCGAGGTGCGCGAGAGCGAGGAGTGCCTGAACCTCGCCATCCGCGTCGCCGCGCTGGGCATGTGGGACGTGAATTCCAAAACCGGCGCCGCCAAGTGGAATGAAGCGGTCTTCCGGCAACTCGGTTATCCGCCCACGCCGGACGGCGCGGCCACCGTGGAGATGTGGAACGCGGTGGTGCTGCCCGAGGACATGCCGCGTGTCCGGGAGGAACTGGCGCACGCGCGGCGCACCCGCTCCCGGTTCGTCTCCGAGTACCGCATCGTCCGCGCCGACAACGGCGAGGTGCGCTGGAGTTCCATTTCCGGGATGTTCTTCTTCAATGAATCGGGCGAGGCGACGCGGCTGCTGGGCGTTTCCCACGATGTCACGGAGCGCCGGCTCGCGGCGGAGCGCGACGCCGCGCACCTGCGGAAGTTGCGGCGGCTTTCCGAATTGAGCGTGAAGCTGTCCGGCGATCCGGGCTCGGTC
>JAPLTZ010000035.1:0-1441 GCA_026397895.1 Verrucomicrobiota bacterium
CGGCGGCAGCGTTCGATCATGAAGCGCGAGAGGCGGACGTGCGTGTCGAGGTCCTGGTCGTTCGAGGACGCGACGACTTCGGCCTTCACGGAGCGTTGGAAATCGGTGACTTCCTCGGGGCGCTCGTCAATGAGCAGCACCATGCAGAACACGTCGGGGTGGTTGGCGTGAACGGCGTTGGCGATTTGTTTGAGGATGGTGGTCTTGCCCGTGCGCGGCGGCGCGACGATGAGTCCGCGCGTGCCTTTGCCGATGGGCGTGACGAGGTCAATGACGCGCGTCTCGATGAGGTCGGGCGAGGTTTCGAGGTTGAACTTCTCGATGGGGTCGATGGTGGTGAGGTTCTCGAAGCGCACGACCTTGGTGGTGTAGTCGGCGAACGGGATGCCGTTGACGGTGTCCACGGCCTTGAGCTGCGGGCTGTTGCCGCGATGCGGCGGCTGGGTGGGGCCGGCGATGAGGCTGCCCTCGCGCAGGAAATGGCGCTTGATGGTGTCGGGCGTGACAAAAGTGTCCGCCGGCTTCGGGCTGTAATGGTTTTGCGCGGTGCGCAGGAAGCCGAAACCCTTTTCGGAGATTTCCAAGTGACCGGTGCCGTAATTGGCGTCCGCCACGGCTTCAGTGTTCGTGTTGCTCATAAAAAATGACTGACCCCTCTGTTGGATAGTCTCGTTCCCCGAAAGACGAATTTAGAATTAGAATCTTTGGAAAACTGTCAGGTCGAAGAGCGGCCTGCCCGCTGCGACCTCCGAGACGTTTGACGGGGCGAAATCTACGCGAATGCGCCCGAAGAGCAACAAGTATTTTCAGGCCAGCGCCCGGTTTTCCGCCCCGCGCGCAGCAATCCGGGAAACAAAAAGCGCGCCGTCGCCGGCGCGCTTGAAATCGGTGTCGAAAAAATCAGCCGCCCACTTCCGCGCGGGCCTCAGCGGCGAGCGCGGTGCTCAGGTAACGCTCGCCCGTCGAGCAAGCCACGGTGACGATGAGCTTGCCCTTGTTCGCCGGGCGCTTGGCCAGTTCGATGGCCGCCACGACGTTCGCGCCGGTGGAGATGCCCACGAGCAACCCCTCCTCCTTCGCCAGCCGCCGCGCCATCGCGAACGCGTCGTCGTTGGAGACCTGCACGCACTCGACAATCTGCGCGTTGCCCGCGCTGTCTTTCAGATGTAGATTTTTCGGGACGAAGCCCGCGCCCGTGCCTTGAATCTTGTGCGGGCCGGGTTTGATGGGTTGTCCGGCGAGCGTCTGCGAAATCACCGGCGAATCCTTCGGCTCGACGGCGACGGCCTGGAACGACGCCTTCTTCGGCTTGATGGCTTCCGTCACGCCGGTGATGGTGCCGCCCGTGCCGACGGCGTAGACGAAGATATCAATCTTGCCGTCCGTGTCGTCCCACAGCTCGACCGCCGTGGTCTTGGAGTGGATGGCCGGGTTGGCGGGA
>JAPLTZ010000035.1:1446-2988 GCA_026397895.1 Verrucomicrobiota bacterium
GGCGGGATTTTCAAACTGCTGCGGAATCCACGAGTTCGGCGTCTCCTTGGCCAACGCTTCCGCGCGGGCGATGGCGCCCTTCATGCCTTCCGCGCCGGGCGTGAGCACGAGTTTCGCGCCGAGCATCGCCAGCAAGGTGCGGCGCTCCAGCGACATCGTTTCCGGCATGGTGAGGATGACTTTGTAGCCCTTGGCCGCGCCGACGAACGCCAGCGCGATGCCGGTGTTGCCGCTGGTCGGCTCGATGATGGTCGTGCCGGCCTTGAGGATGCCGCGCTGCTCGGCGTCCTCGATCCTGGCCATGCCGATGCGGTCCTTGGCGCTGCCGAGCCGGTTGAAGAATTCGCACTTGAGCGCGATGGTGTCGTCCAAGCCGGCGGTGACTTTGTTCAATTTGACGAGCGGGGTGCGGCCCACGGTCTCGACGATGTTGTTGTAGATGCGGCCCATAAAGTTCTTGAGTTTGGTTGATGTTTCGCGGAAGCAAATCTTGTCGGGATGCGGAAACGGCGCAAGCATTTTCTCTCACCACGGTTGATGTTTCGCGGGAGCAAATCTTGTCGGGATGCGGAAACGGCGCAAGCATTTTCTCTCACCACCCGCCAAGGTCGCCGAGCTGCTTGGTCGCGGCGGCCGCCCAGCCGCGGTTCGCCGCCGGACTCGCGGGGCTGGGATGCAGAATCTTGCCGAGCTTCACGCCGCCGCCCACGGCCTCGCCGCGCGCCAGCGCGAACGCGCCCACGCCGATGAGCCATTCCGGTTCGAGAATCTCCAGCACGCGCCGCAGATGCGCGTCGCACGCGGCGAACAGTCTTCCCTGCTCCGCCGCCGGCAACTTGTCCGGCGTGAGGTTGCTGCCGGTGGGCGAGAGGAACGCCAGCGGGCAATAGTTCGTCACGAAATGTTGCGCGAAAAATTTCTCCGGCGTGCCAAACCGGTCGGCGAACAAGCCCCACAGCCGCCGCCCGCTCACTTCCGAACGCAGACAATCGAAGCCCTGCACCGGCCGCTTGGGATGCTCCTCGGCCGGGCGCGCGACGGGCGCGGAAATTTTCAGCCAATCCCGCGCCGCCGCCACCTCGCCGAACGGCACGCCCGTCTGCGCCATGCCGAACGGGCCGGGGTTCATGCCGAGGAAGACGACGCGCTTGCGCCCGCCGCCGAATTGGCGGAGATACTTTTCATGCGCCGTCCACGCGTAAGCGAGCGGGTTGTAGACGTGCGCCACGGGCGGGGCGAACCGCATCCGCCCGACCTGCGCGGAAAGCTCCTGCGCGGCGGCGATGAGTTGCAGATTGGCGGCGTTCGGTTTCACGGCGCGGCAACGATATTTCAATCCGGCCAAAACGCCAGCCGGTTCGCCGACCGTGGTCAGCAAAAAGGGCGACCCTTTCGGGCCGCCCTCGTGAAGTCGTCGGGTTGCGGATTTATTTGGCGGGTTCGGTCGGCAGCTTCGCCGCATTCCAGCCGGAGATGCCGGCGCTCATGTGCTTGACGTTCGTGTAGCCGAGCTTTTGGACGGCGTTGGCCGCTTTCAGGTAG
>JAPLTZ010000035.1:3033-3658 GCA_026397895.1 Verrucomicrobiota bacterium
GGGCTGCCGCAATAGGCGATGACGAGCGCGCCCTTGTCCGCCGGCAGGCTGGCCGCCAGATTGTCCTTGATGGCGGCGAAGCTCAACGCGCCCGGCACATGGCCGGCCTGGTAGGAATCCGCGCCGTTGACGTCAATGATCACCGCCGACTTGGCGGTGGCGGCTGCGAGGACGTCCTTGGTGCTGATGTCAGCGAATTCGCCGGCGTAAACCGAGGCGGTGACCAACGTCGCCGCCAGAAGGGTGATTAATTTTTTCATGTTCGTATTTTGGTTGATGGTTTGGTTTGCGGAGATTTGACCAGACCGGTGGGGGGATGTTCAATCGTGGCGTTCATTGGAATCAGTTCACGCCTTTTTCCGGGCTTTGGCAACCGGCTTTTCTTCCGGCTCAACGTGGAAGCCAATCCGCCGCTTCGGCGTCTCCGGTTCAGGCGGCGGTGGTGGTGGATCAAGAATGTTCATGAGCCGCTGGAGCACTTCCACGATGGCGCTCTCATGCCCGTCGAGCCGGTCGGTCAGTTTCTTTTCCAACGCAGCCAGTTGCTTCGCCAGTTCCTTGGTGCTGCCGAGCAGGTCGCGCATCTGCACAAACGCCCGCACCACAAACACGCTCATCCGCACGG
>JAPLTZ010000427.1 GCA_026397895.1 Verrucomicrobiota bacterium
CCGGCTTGGACGGTCACCGGCAGGCTGGCGAGTGCGGCCTGATTTTTTTTCAGGTCAGGGCCGGTCAGCGTGACGGCGGTGGCGGTTTTGGCGGCGAATCCTTCCAGCCTGATGGCGACGGTGGCGGGCTCCTTGACCAGCGCCTTGTTGATGAGGAAGACGGTCACGCGCTTGCTGTCGGGCGCAAGGCTGGCGGCGGTGTAGATGGATTTGCTGGAGGCGGCGGTCGGGAGCAGCTTGGCGTCGCCGGTCATGTTGGCGGTGTAGAGCTTCATCACCTGATAGGACGGGCGGGGCTCGTTGGTCTGGTCGTCAATCAGCGCGCGCACGTTCCAACCGCTGCTGGGATAACGCATCGGCCAGAAGCAGGCCAGCTCGACGCCGGCCTTGAGGTAGTCGGGGATGAGTTCCGCGACGATGAGGGCGGAGGCGAGGCTGGACGGGGTGTCCGGGCCGGAATTCCATTCGGTGAGCGCGAAGGGGATTTTGCGGCCGGGAATTTCCTTGGCGAAAAATTCCCGCAGCGGCGCGATGTATTTGGCGACGTTCGCGTCCGGCCCGAACGTGTCCGGGTAGTAGCGGTGGATGACGGCGAAATCCATGTCCGCGCCGGCGAGGCGGACGAGCGTGGGCCACCACGGCACGCCGGGGCTGGATTCGCGGACGGGATTGCCGGGAGCGTCTTTCTTCAGCGTGTTCTTGCGCGTGCTGCGGGAGACAGCGCGGATTTTTTTCAATTCGTCCGGCGTGAGTTTGTCGAGGGCGGTGCTGCTGCCGGTGGTGTGCGGCCCGACGAGGCCGATCTGGATGGTGGGGTCAACGGCTTTCATGGCGCGGGAGAATTGGACGGCGGTTTCGGCGTATTCGCGCGCGGTGAGCGGGTAGCGCGTGCCGCTGAGGTAGGTTTCGTTGCCGAGTTCCCAATACTTCACGGCGTAATTTTTTTCCCGGTTGGCGTAGCGCACCCAATCGGCGGCCTCGCGCACGGCGGCAGCCACGTCGTGGTGGACAAAACCGGATTCCAGGTTCACGACGAAGATGGGTTCGGCGCCGACCTGGCGGCAGAGCGTCATGAACTTGTCGCAATCCAGCTTGTCCGGGCCTTCGGATGCGGGGAAGTCGTGGAAGTTGTCCAGCTTCCGCGTCTGCCAGTGGTAATTGTCGGCCACTTCGCCGCCGGGAAAGCGCATGAGGCGGCAGGGCAGGTCGTGGAGGAGTCGGGCGAGCTTGCCGTCGCGGAGCGCGGCGTCGTCCTCGATCCAGAAGAGCGTGTTGACGCCGAAGAAGAGCGGGTTGATCTCGCGCAGCGGCGCGGCGGCGTCCACCGTGACGCGGTAATCGCGCAGCGCCCGGACTTCCTCCGCGCTGGCCGGGCGCACGCTGACGTCGTCGCAATAGCTCGTGCCGGCGGCGCTCTCGCGGTCGTCGGTCTTGCTGCCGCCGAAAATCCGAAAATCTGGAACAGCACTTCGCGGTTCGTGCCGGAGCGGAAGAGGAGGCGCACTTCCTGCCAGTCCGGGGAATCGCCGCAAAGGCCGGCGGCGAGCGTCTTCCAGTTCGCGGTGGCGATGCGCACGGCGGGGCGGAGGTCGCCCGTGGTCTTGAACCACGCACTGGCGACGTAGAAGGTCTGCGGCTGGACGGCGACCTCCAGATCGTAGTGCGCGTTCTCCGGCCCGGCGGTTTCCGCCGCTTTGTGATACTGGAGGCACTTGCCGCCGTTGCGGCCTTTCTGGTCAACGATTGAATAAGCCCGGCCCTTCGCGCCGCCGCCGTCTTTGGCGGTCTGCTTGTCAAACGACGCGCGGAACCCCGGCGCGCCCGGCGACGGCATCGCGGCGAGCGCGAGGCCGCCGAGCGTGAGGAGCACGGCGAAAATCCGGTTGTGCG
>JAPLTZ010000486.1 GCA_026397895.1 Verrucomicrobiota bacterium
ACTCAACTGGCAGGCAAAATTGAAAGTTTATCAAAAATTAATTGAGCACCCGGAGTACCTTGCCGAAAATGCAGACCTAGCTGATTTCTATGCTTTCAATGCTGCAACCTCCATTCATTATATTGCTCTACTCAATGTTGAAAATGACAGTTTATTAATTAATCAAAAAACAGTTATTGAGAACATTAAAAATAACTCAATCGATATTTATCAAAAATCAGAATTGTTAAAGCAAATTTTCACCCAACTTGAAAACCCGGATTTGAAGCAAATAGAAATAGACAGTTTGCTAATTCAATTGGATCATTTCATGTTGGAATTAGATCAAAGTATTCAATTGAATGATTTTTATATCCTTCAATTGAGAAGTTCTATTGGAAGTAACATTGATTTAATCGGACAATTAACGGATTCAATTCTGGGCACAGAGGTTTATGAGGTAAATGAAAGAACAATGAATGAAATGTCGACAAGCCTTGAACTTAATCCTGATGAGGAACTGTTGAATTCATATGAAAGTACGATATATGGAATAGCGAGTCAATGCCCACTTTCCGGCGGGGTCGCAGTTTTTAAAGCACGTGCGTTTTATAAAATGATAAATCCAAATGTCTTTTATAACGATGCGTTTACTTGCATCCAATCAGGGGTTGTTTATCGGAAGAAGGAAATTATCCAACAACATTGTAATCTGTATCCAAATCCAACAACTGGGTTAGTCTTTGTTTCTTATTCTATTTCTGCCGATGCCTCGTTGATTATCACAGATGCGATTGGAAGTGTTATAACGACTGTTCAGTTAAACTCTCAATCTGTGAATGCAACAGTTGATTTAGCTAGGTTTAATAATGGCATTTATTTTTATCGGATAATTAATGATTCAAATGTTCTATATAACGGAAAAATTGTTTTAACGAAATGAGAAATTTTGTTCTAATACTATTTTTTGGAATACCCCTTGTCCATGGACAAGGGGTCTCCAACAAGTGGATCATGGGTTACTCTTGCTGCCAGCCTGATTTTGGAGGAGTAGATATCGATTTTAATTTAGGCATTCCAAATATTATTCTGCATGATCGTTACATGGGTTTTACAGAAACCGTTGGTAGTATTTCAGATGTTAATGGAAATTTATTATTTTATTCGAACGGAATTTATGTAGCAAATGCATTAGATGATACGATGCAAAATGGTACAGGGATAAACCCCGGTGCTTATGTTAATTCACGTCCAACTTATGGATTAGCCATTCCACAAGGAAATTTGGTAATTCCTATTCCGGGTGATTCAACAAAGTACTATTTATTTCATCAAACTGATGATGATTACCATTTTACAAATGTTTCCTTGTATTTGTATTATTCTATTATTGATATGTCACTAGATGGTGGTCTAGGAGCAGTAGTTCAAAAAAACACTGTCTTATTAAATGATAGTTTAATTCCGGGTCGAATTACTGCTTGCAAACACGCTAACGGTCGAGATTGGTGGTTAGTAGTTCATCAATACAATACCGGAATGGTTTTTAAATACTTAATTACTCCGCAAGGAATATCGGGGCCTACAATGCAGGATTTCTATACACCAAGAGATATCTGGTTTGGTCAGGCTCTTTTTTCAAATCAAGGAACAAAATTTGCATACTATGAACCCTACGGTGATTTAGATATTTTTGATTTCAATCGTTGTACTGGAGATTTCATAAATTTTGTGCACATTGATATTGATGATTCTGCGGGAATTGGAGGAGCGGCATTTTCAGCATCAGGAAGGTATTTGTATTTGTC
>JAPLTZ010000052.1 GCA_026397895.1 Verrucomicrobiota bacterium
TGCAGACGTCGATGACTTGCGCGCCGTTCTCGACCTGCTGGCGCGCGACGGCCACGGCGGCTTCGTATTCGCCCGCCTTGATGAGCTGCGCGAACTTGGGCGAACCGGCGACGTTCGTGCGCTCGCCGATGTTGAGGAAGTTGGAATTCGGTCGGACGGTCAGCGCGTCGAGTCCGCTCAGGCGCAGGTAGGGCGCGATGGTCGGGACTTTGCGCGGCGGCAAACCTTTGACGGCTTCGGCAATCGCCTTGATGTGGGGCGGCGTGGTGCCGCAGCAGCCGCCGACGATGTTCAGCCAGCCGTTCTGCGCCCACTCGCGGAGTTGCGGCGCGAGCGATTCGGGCGTCTCCGGAAAACCGGTGGGCAACAGCGGATTCGGCAGGCCGGCGTTCGGATACGCGCTGACGTAAATCGGTGCGAGGCCGGAAAGTTCTTCGATGAGCGGGCGCAATTCCTTCGGCCCGAGCGCGCAGTTCATGCCGACGCTCAAGAGCGGGACGTGCGCCACGGAATTCCAAAACGCCTCGACAGTCTGGCCGGTGACGCCGCGATTGCTGCCGGCTTGGATGAATGTGACCGACGCGAGAACAGGCACGGTCTTCTTGCCGGCGTCAACGTTTGCGCCGAAGGGAAGGGGGACAATGCCGCGTTCGCCGTAGATTTTCTGGATGGCGAAGAATGCCGCGCGGGCGTTGAGCGTATCGAAGATGGTTTCCACCAGCAGCACGTCCGCGCCGCCGTCGAGCATCCCGTTGATCTGTTCGCTGTAGGACGCGACGAGTTCGTCGTAGGTGCAGCCGCGCGCGCCGGGATTGTTCACGTCGGTGGAGATGGACGAGGTTTTCGTCGTCGGCCCAATCGCGCCGGCGACGAAACAGACGCGGCCGGGCTGCGCTTTTTCCACGGCGTCGGCGGCGCGGCGGGCGCATTCCGCACCGGCTTTGGCGAGTTCGTAGGCGAGGGCTTCCATGCCGTAATCGGCGAGGGAGATGGACTGCGCGTTGAAGGTATTGGTCTCGATGATGTCCGCGCCGGCTTCGAGATATTGGCGGTGGATTTCCTCGACGACGGCGGGCTTGGTGACGTTGAGGAGGTCGTTGAGGCCCTTGAGGTCCTTGGGCCAGTCGGCGAAGCGCGCGCCGCGATAATCCGCCTCCTCCAGCTTGTAACGCTGGATCATCGTGCCCATCGCGCCGTCAATGATGACGATGCGTTCGCGCAGGAGGCGCTCCAGTTCCAATGCTCGGTTCAGTTTTGTGCTCACGTTGCTGCGAGTCGTTTCCCAAATTTGAAAACAAAATACAGTTTAAGGCCAGCAGCTTCAAATCAAAAATCAACAAATCCTGATATGAAGATATGATAAAATTCCAACAAACGCGCCGGTCTGATTTTGTTGCGGTTGATGGCAGAGGACTATTCTTGGCAATGATTCAGCGCAATTTGCTTTTTGGCAGTTCGTTCGTGACTCCAGGCGACGCTTTGCTAGATTCCCGCCCGATTCTGCGAGGATTTTCCAATGACGGACGGTTCGCCGCAGACCGAAACATTTTATGGCCAAAACATCCAAATCCAACAAATACGTTTACACTTGGGGCAACAAAAAGGCGGACGGCGACGGCTCGATGAAGCCGTTGCTCGGCGGCAAGGGCGCGAACCTCGCCGAAATGACCCGCA